>JALHPG010000009.1:0-31172 GCA_022842625.1 Bacteroidia bacterium
CTGTTGCTAAAAAGGCAGCTAACCGGCACCAAAACCTGTTGCAAAAAAGGTAACAAAGCCAGTTGCAAAAAAAGCAGCAAAGCCAGTTGCTAAAAAGGTAACAAAGCCTGTTGCAAAAACTAAACAATCAAATAAACCTGTAGAAAAACAAAAACAAACTGTGAGTAAAGAAGTGCTGAAGGCAAAGAAACCTATAGGAAAACCGATCGAGGCGATTGCAAAAAAAGGAAAAGATAAAAAAGCTCCGAAAGTAAAAGCTAAAAAGAAAGGTAAAGGAGGAGATGATGACGATGAGGACGATGTTCCGGAAGAAGATGAAAGCGATGAGGATGTTGACGTAAAAGATGATTATGAAAAACCGGAGGATGATGATGCTGCAATTATTGAAGGCGGATTAGATGAAGTTGGATTGGTTGATCTTGAAGGTGGCGCACCTGATTTAGATGAAGATGATGATGAGATCCCTGAGAAACGTGGTCGTGGCCGTAGAAAGAAAAACGATGGCAGATCGAGCGGAAACAGTATGGAAGCATATATCCGTAATCGCCCACTTCAGATAGACATTACAAAACCATTAATTAAAAAAAGTGCTGAAGAAACACCAAAGCCTTTTTTAAATACAAAAGACGATCGCTCTCGTTATTCTGATAAAGAATTAACCGAGTTTAAAGAATTAATTTTATCAAAATTAAAAGAAGCTCAAACCGATTACGATTTACTTAAACAAACTTTAAGTAACGAAGATAATCACGGAACAGATGACACATCGCCAACTTTTAAATTATTAGAAGATGGAAGTGATGTAATGAGTAAAGAAGAAACCGCACAATTAGCAATTCGTCAGGAAAAATATATCGTTAACTTAAAAAATGCATTAGTACGTATCGAGAATAAAACTTATGGTATTTGCAGAGTTACAGGAAAATTGATCCCTAAAGAGCGCTTGCGTTCTGTACCTCATGCAACATTGGGAATTGATGCAAAATTAGGTCAATAATAATTTTTTAAATTCTTTTAAAAGGCTGTCTTTTTATTAAGACAGCCTTTTTATTTTGTATTCGTAAATGGTATACATATTAAAAAGAGTATCTTTATATCCTTAAAAAATATTTAATGCTTAAACGTTTTAAAATACCTTTAATAACTATTTTTTCAGTTCTGTTCATCGACCAGTTCATTAAGATATATATTAAGTTAAATTATCCTTTAGGTGAAGTAGGAAAATTAGGCGATTGGTGCATTCTTCATTTTACTGAAAATCCTGGAATGGCTTTTGGTTTTGAGTTTGGCGGAGATTTTGGAAAACTGGCATTAAGTTTATTTAGAATTGCTGCATGTATTGCAGGAGTTTTTTATATACGTCATATTACAAATACCAAAGAGCATTGGGGATTTATTTTATCAGTTTCTTTAATATTAGCCGGTGCAATGGGAAATATTTTAGATAGTGCCTTTTACGGATTGATGTTTGATAAAGGCACAATGTTCAATACAGAGTTTAACGAATACATTCCTTACGATGGTGTTGCCAACTTTGGCGGTAAAGGTTATGCGCCAACTATGTATGGATGCGTAGTAGACATGTTTTATTTTCCTATTCTTAATGGTCGCTTTCCTGACTGGATGCCAATTTGGGGCGGTGAGGATTTTCAGTTTTTTAGGCCCATTTTTAATTTTGCAGATGCGGCAATTTCAGGAGGTGTTATTATTATTATACTTTTCCAAAAGAAATTTTCAAAAAAAACAGAAATTGAAAATACTGAGGATGTCATTCTTGAAAATAATTCCGACAATTCTGTGAACTCAAACTAAAATTAGTTGTTCTAATTAAAATGAAAGAAGCAATACTACTTATTAATCTTGGAACGCCGGATGCACCAACTCCCGGTAAAGTTGGAAAATATTTAACGCAGTTTTTAAATGATAGGCGTGTAATAGATATTAATCCAATTGGTAGATTTATTTTGGTTAACATGATAATTGTTCCATTTAGAAGTTTTAAATCATCCAAATTATATCAACACATATGGACAAAAGAAGGTTCTCCGCTTTTAACCAACAGTGTTTTACTAAAAGAAAAATTGCAGAAGCAAGTTGGCGATAAATATATTGTAGAATTAGCCATGCGTTACCAAACGCCAAGTATAAAAACTGCATTAGAAAAATTAAGGGAACAGCGTCCCTCAAAGATTCATATTTTACCACTGTATCCTCAGTATGCCAGTTCAAGTACCGGTTCTACAATAGAAGAAGTGTTACGTCAAATAAAAAGCTGGGAAGTAATTCCAAATTTAAACATCATCAGTAAATTTTACGATCATCCAAAATTTACTGAAGCACTTTTAGTAGAAGCAAAAAAACATAACATTGCAGATTACGACCATGTGTTGTTTAGTTACCATGGCTTGCCTGAGAGACAAATTTTAAAAGGATCTGCGCATTATGGCGGTAATACCTGCCAAATGGGGGCTTGCTGTAATTCTATTACAAAAAACAATCAGTATTGTTACCGTGCCAATTGCATGGAAACTACACGTCAATTAGTAAAAGGATTAAATATTCCGGAGGGTAAATTTACTTCCGCTTTTCAAAGCAGGTTAGATTCTAAATGGCTACAACCTTTTAGCGACAAGGTAATTGAAGAACTTGCAAAAAAAGGAAACAAAAAAGTATTGGTTTTTTCTCCGGCCTTTGTAGCAGATTGTTTAGAGACCATTTATGAAATTGGTACCGAATATGACGAGATCTTTAAAGAGCATGGCGGCGAAAAAATAACCTTAGTTGGCAGCCTTAATGCCAACCATGAATGGGTGAGCGCTATAAAAGAGATCGTTAACCAATAATTTTATTATTTTAAATCACTGTAATTCAATATGTTATATTTTTATTTTATTTATTTTTGGTTTATAATATAAACTACTTTATATTTGTGATATATTTATAAAAGGTATAATAATGGAAACAACAACTATTAATAAAGAAGAAGAAAATTTATTACCTGAAGAAAGTCTTCTTATCATAAATAAAATGATCAATTCTGCAAAAAATAAATTAGCAGACGATGGTTTTCATTTAATTTTTTGGGGATGGCTTGTAATGCTATGCGCTCTTACGCAATACATTACATTAAAATTAAATTATGACTGGGGCGCTTTGGTATGGATGCTATTGCCACTAGGCGGAATTTTTTCTGCTGTTTATGGATATAAACAAGCAAAAACTCAAAAAGTAAAAACACACATTGATACTTACTTAGGTTATTTATGGGGAGGGTTTTTAATTGCAATGTTTATTACCCTTGCGTTTGGATATGCTCACGGAATAAAATCAACTTATTTTTTCTTAATGTTATTATATGGTATGGCTACTTTTATTTCGGGAGGAATTTTAAATTTTAAACCTTTAATATTTGGCAGTCTTTTTTCTTTTGTCTTTGCTATACTTTCGGTTTTTTTAGGAGACATAGACCAGTTCTTATGTATCTCTGCTGCACTATTATGTAGTTATATTATTCCCGGACATTTATTGAAATCAAAATTTAAATCGCAGCAATATGCTTAAAGATCTTGATCCAATTTTGCATTCTCAATTGAGACTTGCGGTTGTATCGCTTTTGGTTTCGGTAAAAGAAGCCGAGTTTACTTACCTTAAAGAAAAAAGTAATTCAACTGCCGGAAATTTAAGTGTGCAAATTCAAAAATTAAAAGAAGCGGGTTATATTGAAGTTGAAAAAAAATTTAAAGATAATTATCCGCAAACAATTTGTAAAATAACACCAAAGGGTTTAGCAGCATTTGAAGAATATGTAAAAAATTTAAAACAATATATTACTAAAAAATAAAACATGGATATTTTAAGAACAGAAAAAGATCAGATCTTATGGAAACAAGCAAAAAAAAGAGTAGGCTTTAAAAACCATTTATTCTCTTATTTAATCGTGAACACGATGCTTTGGGTAATGTGGTTTTTTACCGGTCGCGAAACAGAAGAAGGCGGATTTCCTTGGCCAGTATTTTGTACGCTCGGTTGGGGATTTGGTATCTTTTGGCATTTTATGGGTGCATTTGTTTTCAATAATAAATTAAGCCAAATAGAAAAAGAGTTTGAAAAGCTAAAGCAAAAAGATAATTAATTTTTTTTGG
Organism: Bacteroidia bacterium; assembly: GCA_022842625.1. Lineage (GTDB taxonomy): Bacteria > Bacteroidota > Bacteroidia > B-17B0 > Aurantibacillaceae > Aurantibacillus. The sequence goes on from JALHPG010000009.1 coordinate 4,143, forward strand.
ACAGATCTTACCTATCATTTAAAGATTAAAAATTACCTGTGTGAATTCTTGAAATCTGTGATAGAAAGTTTGAATACTAAGTCCCTGCAATCGGCTTATCATCTAAAGAGCGCGTATCTAGAGCGTCGCGCAAGCCATTACCAACTAACATAAAAGCAAGCACTAATAGCATAATTGCAATTCCGGGAAGGAAAGCCAAATAAGCTTTATCCATTAAAATATAACCATGGTGCGAACTTACCATCTCTCCCCATGATGGAACAGGTGGTTGAGCACCAATTCCTAAAAAGCTTAAGCTAGCCTCTGTTAAGATAGCAGACGCAAAATTACTTGCGGCCATTACAACTACAGGCCCCATTACGTTAGGTAAAATGTGGTGTAAAATAATGCGCATGTTTTTAAAACCTAATGCACGGCCCGCTTCAACAAATTCTTTTTCGCGAATACTTAAGATCTGTCCGCGCACAATACGCGCAACCTCTATCCACATGGTTAAACCAACGGCAATAAAAACTTGCAAGATGCCTTTACCTAAAACTAATGTAATTGCGATCACTAATAATAATGTTGGAATACTCCACACTACGTTAATTAACCACATAATAGCCGAATCTGTTTTTCCTCTGTAATAGCCTGCAATAGCGCCCAATAAAATGCCGATAAAAATGGAAATGATAACCGAAACTAATCCTACACTTAAACTTATGCGAGTTCCAATAATTAATCTGCTTAATAGATCTCTTCCTAAAAGGTCTGTTCCAAGAATAAATGTTTTTGTTGTGATATTATCTTCTTTGATGGTGGCCTGTAATTCGCTAATTGATTTTGTGATAGTGGAGTTGTTTCCAATTTCATGAAAGGACAATTGGTTGTTTATTGAATCATATTGAACGGGATATTTAGTATCAATAGCATAAATAACATCGGCAATATTAAAGGTTGAAAAGGTAGCACCTTTATTATCTACATTACCCGTATATTCTTCAACAATAATATTTTTTCCTACAAATTTATAGTCGTGAATTGTGTAGTAGGAAAAATTCTCGGCCTTACCAAAAAACATGGTTGAAAAAAAGCCGGTAGTAGTTCTTTCTTCGTTTTTTAAAACTGCCAGCATTTTAACATTAAAGCCTGGGGCTTTAATATGAAGTTCGGGCTTCTGATCATTTGCATAGGGCGTTTTATCGGGGGTAATTAAATAGCCTAAAATAGAAATGATACACGAAAAACCAATAACCCAAAGACCTAACAACGATAGTTTGTTGCGTTTAAATCTTCGCCAAGTTTGAACGCTTAGCGATTCTGATTCAAAATCTATGGTTTTCTTCTTAAAAAACACTTACTATATTTTCCATTTTGGTTTAATAAAAACCGAGGCTAATGCTACAACACAGGCATATATCGGATAAACACATGCCACTGGTAAGCCGTATAAGCCTAATCCTCTGTTTTTAACAAAACGTGATGCTAAAAATAGCAACAAAAAGTCAATAATCAACTTAAAAAGCACGAAAAATAAGATAAATCCGCCGTTTTCCGGGATTAAAAAGCTATAAAACAGACAAAATAGCCATAACAAGTTTATTGAAAAACTTAAAATGGCCAGCCATAAATTAAGTTTGTTTTTATTGCTTTTAAATTTAGACGCCCACCTGATCTTTTGTTGGATCAAACTTTTTAACGAAAATGAAGGATATGTATAAACAATTGCCTGCTCTGATTTTAAGAAATTAATTTTTGCATCAGGAATTTTTTTAACGTCTTCTAAAAATAAAACATCATCGCCCGAGGCAATTTTTAAATGAGATGAATAACCATTTGTTTTTTCAAAAACAGATCTTTTAAAAATTAAATTGGCGCCATTACATAAAAATGGTTTTTTGTAAAATGAACTTCCGCAATTTATTAAAGTTAAAACATTTGTTTCAATTGCCTGCAGTGCCCATAAAACGCCAACATTATTTGCAATTACAACCGGCGCAATGATCAGATCAGAATTTGTAGCTGTATAAAAATCAGAAATGTTTTGCAGCCATAAGGTTGAAGTGGTAAACGTGTCGGCATCACGTAAAACCAGCAACTCATTATTTGACTGAGATACAGCGTAAGTAATGCTTGGTTTTTTTCCTTTTTGAATGGGGTTTGAAATGATTTTATAATTAATTTTTGAATTTTTTAAAATTGATTCCGCCTGAAACACAGTGCTGTCAGTACTTGCGTCGTTAATTAAAATAAGTTCAATTTTAGTTTGATCATAATCTTGTTTAAGGATACTTGTTAAACAACGACCAATGGTTTTTTCTTCGTTACGCGCGCAAATTATTATTGTTAATGGTGTGGCGCTTTCGTGATTGGAAATAAAATAATTGGTTTTAATAAAGCCAAAAGCAAACCATGCCATTAGTAAAGCATAAATAAGCAAAATGCAAAAAAATATGTACGAAGCTATTATCACTTTTGTTTCCCGAAAATTTTAAAATCAAAATTTTGTTTTAATAAGATCGTGTAACCATAAATGCTTGGTACAATAATATTGATCAACCAAATGAGCGCAGAAGATAAAGCCAAAGCAGAATTTGAAATACCTGAATCCTGAAACACGATAAGCGCAATAGCCGCTCTAATTGGAGCTTCGAGGATGCTGATCATAGGAATGGTGGTAGTTATTAAAAAGTAAATGGCTATTCCTACAAAAATCGAAAAATTTAAATTTTGTTGGTGAAATAAATAGATCAATAAAATAAATTGTAACGAAAAAACAAGATAGCGGATAAAAGATAAACCAAATAGTTGAAATAAATTTTTAGCAGTGAACTTATATTTAAAATCTGAGATGGGTGTTTGTTTGCTGATCTTTTTTGTGATGAGGTTTAATATAAAATCTATTTTAATGAGACTAAAAATAAATACACCAAAAACCAAAATAGCAATAGAACTGGTTGTGTAAGCCAGCCAAACGTTATCGCCTTCAAATTGTTTTAATTGAAATAATAAAGCGCTTAAGCCAACTAAATAAGTGATGCATAATTGAAACATCCCATTAATAAAATGCAAGGCGGTAATTTTTGGTCTGTTCTCTAATTTAAAAAAAACTATTTTGGCTAAAAATTCCGTGGCTCTGCCCGGAGCTAAATTGCCTAAACAAATACCGCTGTAAACAGAATGATTGGCAGTTTTAAAACTTATTTTTTCTATTGGGGAAGTGATCAGTTGCCATTTAAAAGATTCTATTCCCCAATTAATTGGTATCAATAAAAAGCATACGCCAAAACAGATCAAGCCTTTTGTTGAAAAGGCTAGCGACGATAATATCTCTAATTTTTCGGGGGTTAGATCGCTTTTTAAGCGCGAATAAATAAGCAAGAAACTTGCAAAACCTATTAGCAATTTAATACTTGTTGAAACTATTTTTTTACTCACTCTCAAATTACGCTAAATTTACATTTTATACTCAAGTAACAATAATCTGATTACAAAAAATGGCGGTTAGCGACAGAATAATATTAGGAATTGACCCCGGAACCATTGTTATGGGTTACGGCTTAATTCATATTAAAAACAATGTGGTTAAACCTATTGGTATTGGCGTTATTAAGTTGGATAAATTGGATGATCATGGTTTGCGTTTAAAAATGATCTTTGAGCGCATGATCGCAATTATTGATGAGTACAAGCCGGATGAGTTAGCAATTGAAGCACCTTTTTTTGGAAAGAATGTACAGTCGATGTTAAAGTTGGGTAGGGCACAGGGCGTGGCTATTGCAGCGGCATTAAGTAAAAATATTCCGTTTACTGAATACTCTCCGCGCAAAATAAAAATGAGTATTACCGGCAGCGGTAATTCAAGTAAAGAGCAGGTGGCTGCCATGTTGGTTCAAATTTTAGGAATAGAAAAAGAACAAAAATTTTTAGATGCTACCGATGCGTTGGGTGCAGCATTATGCCATTATTATCAAAATAAAAAAGCAGGCGGGGCAACAAAAACCTTCACCGGCTGGAAAGCCTTTCTGGCTGAGAATCCCAAGAGGAAGGTATAGAAGCTTATTCTAATGTTTGTTAGGCGAAGGGATGAAATATCAAAACAATCCAAGTTAAAACAGATCGCTTCGCAGTCGCTCGCAATTAAGCTCTTGTGTCAGGTTTAGCGGAGTCGAAACCTTTTATACATTCGTAAATACTCTTCGACTCCGCTCAGAGTGACAGTAAATTAAAACTCAAATGTTATTTGTCCGTCGCCTTCCAAAAAATCTTTATTGTTTTCTTTGCTTAATTTTTCCATGGCTCTGCGGTGCAATTCAACAGGTGATAATCCAGTTTTTTCATCATCAGAGTTCTTTAAAAATTTACGGGCAGCTTTTATTTCTTCTGGTTCTTTTAAATTAATTTCTTTTACTTTATAAGAACTTAGTTTTTTACCTTTTGCCTTAATATTTACAAGCGGACTAAACTCCACCATCTTAATGGTTTCATCCGGTAACTCCACACCTTTTTCTTTAGCGAATTTTACTTCAACTACCGGGTTTACTTGCGCAGTGATCAACTCAATACGCGATTGCTCGTTCTCGGTAACTAATAAGGTTTTTGTAGTTGTATTTTCAGGTGCAAAACGTTTTGTAAAATACGATTTACTTAACCCATCGTAATAGATACAAGTTAGCGTTTGGTTAGGGAAATATTTTTCTATCAATACGGTATCTTCATCAAAATGATTTAGGATATCGTAGGTATACAATTTATAAAATCCTTTAGTGGTTACAGTTAATATTTTATCATCACCACTAAATTTACCTAAGTAAGTTCCTTTTTCGTTTTTATTTAAACGGTGCACAGTTTCATCAAACCAATAATCTTCTCCCTCTAAAGTAGAAGCGCCTTTTTCTTTAAGCACTACTTTTTTAATAGAATATTTGGTAACAATGTTTCCAACAGAGGTTCTTGCTTTTACTGGTATCTCAGCAAAATCAACATCCAACTCTAATTTACGAACACCGCTTAATGGTTTTAAAACAACAATTACTTTTTCTGCTTCACCATTAGGATTGATCGTAAACCAATGTACGGCGGAGTTTGCTGTGCCTTTAGTTAGATCGTATTCTTTTTCGCGGGTAATACCGGTAACGTTAAAACGTTTAATAAAGGTAATTCCTTTTGGTCCGTCGGTATAGATCATATTGTATGTAGTGCGCTCGTCATTCTTTTTAAACACGGCTACATAAATAATATCTTTTCCAATAAATGTTTTGTCGGCCACTTTACACACTTTCATTTTACCTTCTTTGGTAAATGCAATAATGTCGTCAATGTCCGAACAGTCAGTAACAAACTCATCTTTTTTAAGACTGGTTCCAATAAAACCTTCGGCGCGATTAACGTATAGTTTTTCGTTTGCCATTACAACCTGCGTTGCAACAATGGTTTCTAATTGTTTGGTCTCTGTCTTACGCTCACGTCCTGCACCGTATTTCTTTTTTAAATTTTTGAAATATTCAACGGCGTAGTCTGTAAGGTTAGCTAAATGATTTTTTACAATTGCAATTTTCTCATCCAACTCTTTCATTTGCGCTTCAGCTTTAATACTGTCAAAGCGCGTAATACGAATCATTGGAATTTGTGTTAAACGATGAAGGTCCTCATCATTTACATCGCGAATTAATTTCTTTTTGAAAGGTTTAAAGCACTCGTATAAATATTCAAATAAGGTTTCTTTGTTAGAATATTTTTTAAAGTCGATGTACATTTCTTCTTTAATGAATATTTTTTCAAGAGAAGCAAAGTGCCATTTTTCTTCTAATTCGTGTTGTTCAATTTCTAACTCACGTCTTAAAAGTTCTAATGTTTGAAACGTAGAGATCTTTAAAATTTCGCTAACGCCAACAAACCTTGGTTTCTCGTGCTCAATGATACAAGCATTTGGCGAAATACTCATTTCACAATTTGTGAAAGCGTATAAAGCGTCAATAGTTTTATCGGGAGAAATACCGGGTTGCAGGTGAATTAAAATTTCTACATTTTCTGCAGTATTGTCTTCAACTTTTTTAACCTTAATTTTTCCTTTATCGTTGGCCGCTAAAATAGAATCTATTAAAGAGCCGGTTGTTGTTCCAAAAGGAATTTCGGAAATAATTAATGTTTTAGGATTTAATTCTTTTACACGCGCACGAATTTTAATTTTTCCGCCGCGTAAACCATCTTTGTAATCGCTAAAATCAGCAATACCGCCGGTAATAAAATCGGGGTAGATATATGCTTTCTTGCCTCTTAAAATTTGAATAGAGGCATCTATTAGTTCATTAAAATTGTGTGGTAAAATTTTTGTTGCTAAACCTACTGCAATTCCTTCTACACCTTGTGCTAATACTAAAGGAAATTTAACGGGTAAAGTAATAGGCTCTTTATTTCTACCATCGTAGCTTAATCCCCAATTGGTGGTTTTCGGATTAAAAATAACTTCTTGTCCGAATTTAGAAAGGCGCGCCTCAATATAACGCGGAGCAGCAGCACTGTCACCGGTTAAAATATTACCCCAGTTTCCCTGGCAATCAATTAAAAGATCTTTTTGTCCGATGGCAACTAATGCATCACCAATACTGGCATCACCGTGTGGGTGATATTTCATGGTATTACCAATTAGGTTGGCCACCTTGTTATAGCGCCCATCTTCCAATTCCCACATGCTATGTAAGATCCTGCGCTGAACCGGCTTAAGACCGTCTTCCATAGCAGGAACGGCACGTTCAAGAATTACGTAGCTGGCATAATCAATAAACCAATTCTTAAACATCCCACTCACATGGGTTATTTTATCTACCTCGTGGTGGTTCTCACTATCTAATCCGTCAAAAATGTCGCTCATCTAAAAAATAAAATAATTGCAAATATACATTAGGAAATCGCAAAAAACTTAGAAAATAGTGGCTTTGGTGGTAAAAATCTGAACTAAATATCCACAAATGGTGGCTAATAAACCATTATTTTCCTCTTTAAAAAGAAAAGAGCTTCAGATAGTTTGGTGTTTAGTTTAGGATTTGTATAGGCATTCATGCCTGCTTTTTCGAGATTATTGGCGTAACCGTATAGTTCGCCCACTTGAGCTTTATAGATAACTTCTTTAGTGGCATTGTTTTTTAATTGAAGCGAAATGCCCAATGAGGCTAATTTTATTTTATAATTGGATTCAAGAATATCACTGCTAATATCTTCCTGCGTTTCTGCAACTGATTCAATTATGTAATCTGCCTCATCCGGTTTGCCAACGATCTGAACTTCTTGGCCCGTAAATTTTTGACTAATGATTGCCTCTATTAAATTTAATCCGGTAGGTTTACCAAAGTTTTTTTCTGTTCCTGAAACAAAAATATTAATATTATTTACCTTGGCTTGTACTTTTAATGAAGGGGTTTGTATAAATTGTTTTAAAACCGTGATACCGGCTCTTCCTAAAGAGTCAGAACCCATTAAGCTTGATATATCCGGACTTAAAGCAAAGGCTGCTGTATGATTTAACGGTTCAACATTAGTAACCTTAAGCTGTAGTTCGCCTTTTTCGTTTGTACTTGTTTTTTCGTTGATCTTAATTTTTTCCTCGTCACTTGAAACCAGTAAGGGGAAGTTTTGTAAGGGTGTTTTAGTTTTTAATTCTAATGTATAGATCAATGGCGAATAAGTTTGTTGGTAAGGTTTTAAAATGGGTAATTCTTTTTGTTGCACCAAAGTAATCGATTGCAATTGCTGTTGGATGATGGCCGTAAGATCAAGAACAGTTTTAATGCCGTTTGTTTGTCCGGCATCAAAAGTAATTTCTTCGCTTAAGTAAGGTGTTAAAACGCCAAAGGCCTGAATACGTTTTTTTAAGGAGGATGAAAAGTCTTTATTTTTTTCGTCGGCAAAACTTAGGTTAATTAAATTAGAAGCTTTAGAAATAATTTGTTGTTTTTTTTGCGCTTTTTGATTGGCGTATTCCTGCTTATCTAATTCGTAATAGATCCAATATTGTTTTTCATTCTCGTATGAATCTACTAATTGATAACCTTCAATATTATCTGTATTGCTTAGGTTGATCAAGGAATTAAAATTCTCGTTAAAATTATTATTGTTTTGTACCGTATATAAAACAGAGTTACTTGAAATGTTCACCTTAATTTCTGAACTCAGATCGTAAAGCGCATTTTTCTTCGCTTCCATTTGGTAGTTACTGCTTCTTCCTTTTTCGGCAACACCAACACCAACATATTTAAAGCCGTTGTTTGGCCTGCTGCTCACCCAATTTGGCACTTTAATTTCTACTGCTTCAGTAACGACTGCTTCTTTTTTGCTTTTACATGAAACAAGTGTAATGAATAAAATAAATATGTAACTAATATTTTTCAATTTATTTGATGTTGTTAGTTACAGAGTTAGTAAAAAAGTTAATTGTTTTGTTGTCTACTTCTGACTTAAGATCGCCAAAAGATTTTAAAGTATTTTTAGCAGAGAACAATGCGCGCCAGTTACGCGGGTTGTATTGTGCCGCCGGAGCAGTTTGTTGTGGGTTGTATGGGTAAAGGTTGTTAATATTACCATTAAATCCTTTTCCAAATTCATTATACTCCATCGCATCCTGACTATTCATGTTTTGAGTCTGCGTGGAAACAATTTGGTTTGAGAAGGCATTAATTATTTTGTACTTGTAGTCATAAGAATATGTGCGAGATGCCTTTACAAGGTTATAACTAACGGGTTGGTATTCTACAATTACTAATGTGTCGTTTTTTCTAGTTTTTACTTCGTTATAACAAATAAAAGAGCTTTTTAAAGGACCATTATTTATTTCTTTTTTATTTGAAATATCGTAGGTATAAAAGAAATCTGCTCCGGTAGCTTTTCTAATGGCTTGAATTAAGTCAACATTTGACGCGCTTCCTACCAGGTCGCTGGATGCTGCTGTTTCTTCAAAGGGTGTATTGTTTATGAGTTTAATGCTTGATAATTTTTGTAATGCAACTTGCGTAAAGTTATTAAAAAGGTAATCTTCAATTTCTTTTTCAGCATTATCTGTAGAGCTTTTAGGTTGAATTAAAATAAAACTTTTTAATTGTTGTGCGGTTGAAAGATCATACAATTCTTTGTAATCTTTATAATTTTCAGTTTTTGATTTAATTCTTGATAATGAAACTAAAGCACCGGCATAATTTTTATTTTCTATGCTAGAAACTGCCGATTGATATAATGGTTCGCAAGTAGAAGTTATTTCTAATTGCTGAGTTGTTTTATAATTTTGGTTGTATTTTTTAATATTTGCAATGTAGGTTAACGCTTCGTTATACTTTTTTTGGTTAACCATGCTATAGGCAAGGTTATAATTTTTTGAGCAATATGTTTCTACTGATTTCTGATAATCGTCTTCATAGGATTTCGGGTAATCCATTACCACATTTAAGGCGGCAGTTTTTGAAGTGAATCCTTTTAATTTTTCAAAGCTTTCTAATGAAGATTCTACTTGTTGGGTGTTGTAATTTCTAAAAAAATCGGAGGCTAAATTAGATGTGTATTTTTGACCCACATTTTTTAATTTAACACGCGCCTCTACACTTGTTGGTTTTCTTTGCAAAGATTCTAAATAGTATTCAGCAGCCTCGTTTACTAAGCCTTGTTTTTCAAGACGCTCTGCCGCTTTAAAATACTTTTTAGATCCATTGCAACCGCAAAGGAATAGTATTAAGATAAATATCGAATAAATTTTTTTCAAAAAGTTTGGGTAAAAAAAGAGCATCTGTAAAAGATGCTCTTTTTAGGTTAAATTATTTTCCTTCGTCAGCTAATTTTTTCATTTCAGCATCAAAAATGTTTTGGAATTTTTGTTTATCGTAGTCTAATTGTAATTTAGCATCTTTAGAAATTTTTGCATCTACTTTATCAAAAATTGTTTTTTTACCTGCTTCAATTGCAATCCAATAGCTAAATGAACCATCACTTTCTTTAAAGATCTTCTCGCCAATTTCTCTAACGTTAGAGATCTCTAAATTAACAACCTCGCGAGCTAATTCTTCGAATTTATTTTCGAACTCTTGTTTGTTTCCAACAGTACGTTGATTAGTATACTGATCAGTTACTCTTTTAATAGTACTATTAATATTAGCCGCCATTTCTGATTTAGCATTTTGAAAAGCAATTTTTTTAGCTGTAGCTAAATCAGGAGATTTACCAACTTGTTTTGCTCTAAAGTTATCTTCGTCTGAACGAAATTCTTTTGTGCTAAATGGCACTGAAATTTCAATAGATCCTTGTTCTTTTTGAATGGGAGTCTTTTTTGATTTACAACCTGCCAGAGTTAAAACTGCAATAGCCGGTATTAAAAGTAAATTAGTTGTTTTCATTTTTTATGTTTTTTTTGGTTATGTTAAAGTTAAATTCAAATAGCGTTCCAAATTTATCAAAATTATTGAAATTAACGTTTGTTAACCAATTAATTCTTTTTCTGTGTCCTTTTCAACACGCAAATTCTCAATAATAAAGTCTTGTCTGCCGGGTGTGTTTTTACCCATATAATAGTTCAAAAGCTCCGTTATACTTGCTTTCTGGTCAATTAACACAGGCTCCAAACGGATGTCTTTTCCAATAAAATGTTTAAATTCGTCCGGAGAGATCTCACCTAAACCTTTAAATCGGGTAATTTCGGGTTTTGGCCCTAATTTAGCTACCGCCGCCTTTCTTTCTTCGTCACTATAGCAATAAGCGGTCTCTTTTTTGTTTCTAACCCTAAATAAAGGCGTCTGCAAAATTTTAACATGGTTATTTTTTACAAGATCAGGAAAGAACTGTAAAAAGAAGGTTAATAATAATAAACGGATATGCATTCCGTCCACATCGGCATCGGTAGCAATAATTACATTATTATAACGTAACTCTTCTAAATTGTCTTCAATATTTAACGCGGCTTGTAATAAGTTAAACTCTTCGTTCTCATAAACGATCTTTTTACCTAGACCAAAACAATTTAAAGGTTTACCTTTTAAACTAAATACTGCCTGTGTATTTACATCGCGGGTTTTTGTGATCGATCCACTGGCCGAATCACCCTCACAAATAAAAAGAGAGGTTTCTAAACGTCTTGAATCTTTAATGTCATCTAAATGCGTGCGGCAATCGCGTAATTTTTTATTGTGTAACGATGATTTTTTTGCGCGATCTCTTGCTAATTTTTGTATTCCCGAAAGTTCTTTACGCTCACGTTCATTGGCAACGATCTTTGCTTCAATGGCGCGTGCGGTTTCAGGATTTTTATGAAGGTAGTTATCTAAGTGCTGCTTCATAAAATCATTTATAAAGCTACGCATGCTTTGTCCGCCTGGAGCGATCTCTGATGAACCTAATTTTGTTTTTGTTTGTGATTCAAAGATGGGCTCTGATACTTTTATTGAGATTGCAGCAACGATTGATTTACGTACATCCGAAGGATCGAATTCTTTTTTGTAAAATTCACGAATGGTTTTTACCAAAGCTTCTCTGAATGCCGCTTGATGTGTACCGCCCTGTGTAGTGTACTGACCGTTTACATAACTGTAATATTCTTCACTGTAATGTTCGTTACTGTGCGTCATTGCCAGTTCAATATCATCTCCTCTTAAATGAATGATGGGATAAATGATCTCACCGGTAATGTTTTTTTCTAATAGATCCTTTAATCCATTATCCGATTTATATTCTTGTCCGTTTAAATATAATTTAAGTCCTGTATTTAAGAAAGCATAATTCCACACCATTCTGTCAATGTACTCATGAACAAAATGATATTTTTTAAAGATGGTATCATCGGGTCTGAATTCCACCATGGTTCCGTTTTTTTCAGAAGTAGAAACTAATTTATGTTCTTTAACTAGTTCACCTTTACTAAACTCTGCGGTTTTTGATTGCCCGTCGCGATAAGCAGTTACTTTAAAATTAATAGATAATGCGTTTACAGCTTTTGTACCAACACCATTTAAACCAATTGATTTTTTAAATGCCTCGCTATCGTATTTACCACCGGTGTTCATTTTAGAAACCACCTCTACCACTTTACCTAAAGGAATACCGCGACCGTAATCGCGAATAGATACAACACCTTCTTTAACAGTGATCTCAATTTTATTTCCTTCACCCATCATAAACTCGTCAATAGAGTTATCCATCACCTCTTTAAGGAGAACATAAATACCATCATCAAAAGCGCTTCCATCTCCTAATTTACCAATGTACATTCCGGGGCGTGTACGAATGTGTTCTTTCCAGTCTAACGACCGTATATTGTCTTCTGTATAATTTGATTTTGCCATAGTTTAAAATTTTAAATTTTAAATTTTAGATGTTGGATTTAACATTCAACATTTATAATTCAACATTTTATTAATCTCCATCAATGAGATTTCCTAATCCACCTAAAATACTTCCTTCTTCTTTTCTGTTGCCTCTTCCATATGATAAAATCCTTCCTGCTAATCTGCTAATTGGCAAAGTTTGAATCCAAACCTTTCCGGGGCCCTTAAGTAGCGCATAAAAAACACCTTCGCCACCAAATAAAGTGTTTTTAATTCCCCCAATAAATTGAATATCGTAGTTAACATTACTTGTAAAACCAACAATACAGCCGGTATCAATTTTAAGGATCTCTCCGGGCTGTAACTCTTTTTCAATCACGTGTCCGCCACTATGCACAAAGGCTAAGCCGTCGCCTTCCAATTTTTGCATGATAAAACCTTCGCCGCCAAATAAACCTGTGCCTAATTTTTTCTGAAATTCAATGCCAACAGCAACGCCTTTTGCAGCGCATAAAAAACTATCTTTTTGACAAATAATTTTTCCTCCCAATTTTGAAAGGTCCATTGGTATGATCTTTCCTGCGTATGGAGCGGCAAAAGTAATTTGTCGTTTTTGCGAAGAGTTATTTGTGTAAACGGTCATAAATAAATTTTCGCCGGTTAATAAACGTTTACCTGCCGAAAATAATTTGTCCATAAAACCTGTTTGGTTTCCATCGCCAAATAATGTTTGCATCTGAATACCATCGGTCATCATCATAAAACTCCCCGGTTCTGCAATTACTGCTTCTTGTGGATCTAATTCCACTTCCACACATTGCATTTCTTCACCAAATAATTTGTAATCGATCTCGTGATTGTTCATTGTAATTATTTCTAATTGTTAAACGTTAAAACGGAAATGCATTACATCGCCATCATTTACGATGTATTCTTTTCCTTCAATTTTTAATTTGCCGGCATCTCTGCAAGCGGCTTCAGAACCTAAAGTAATAAAATCTTTATAAGCAATAACTTCTGCCTTAATAAATCCTTTTTCAAAATCTGTGTGAATAACACTTGCCGCTTGTGGGGCAGTCATTCCCTTAGTAATGGTCCAGGCACGAACTTCTTTTACACCTGCTGTGAAGTAGGTTTGTAAATTAAGTAGTTTGTAGGCCGATTTAATTAATTTGTTTACACCCGGCTCATCTAATCCCATATCTGCCAAAAACATTTGTTTTTCTTCAAAGGTTTCTAAAGCAGCGATCTCGCTTTCCATTTGCGCCGTAATAATTAATATTTCTGCTGCTTCAGTTTTAACCGCTTCTCTAACGGCATCAACATGCTTATTGCCGGTTTTAGCCGAAGCCTCATCAACATTACAAACATACATCACCGGTTTAATGGTAAGTAAATGTAAGTCGGCAATGTAAGGAAGTTCGTTTTCTTCCAAAGCACAAGCTCTTGCTGATTGACCACTTTCGAGCGTGTCTTTTAATTTTGTTAAAGCAGCAAAGGTTTTAACAGCTTCTTTATCAGCGCCAACCTTAGCCATCTTTTCATATTTCTTCATCTTTGCTTCAACGCTTTCAAGGTCTTTTAGCTGAAGCTCGGTATCAATAATTTCTTTATCTCTTACAGGATTAACGTTTCCATCCACGTGTACAACGTTATCATCATCAAAACATCTTAAAACGTGAAGAATAGCATCGCACTCACGAATATTACCTAAAAATTTATTCCCAAGTCCTTCTCCTTTACTAGCGCCCTTTACAAGGCCTGCAATATCAACGATCTCAACAGTGGTTGGTAAAATATTTTGAGGCTTTACAAACTCTGCTAATTTATTTAATCGCTCATCCGGAACAGTTGTTGTACCCACATTTGGATCAATTGTGCAAAAAGGAAAATTCGCTGCCTGAGCTTTGGCATTACTTAAACAATTAAACAAAGTAGATTTTCCAACATTAGGTAATCCAACAATTCCACATTTTAGGGCCATAATAATTACAAATTAATAATAAATAAAACGTGCAAATATACTAATATCAAAGGCTTTTTGGCGAATCGTTAAAAACAAAAAAACTTTAGTTTTTAACATCCTGTATTTATTATCAACATTGCACTTATAAGCTATAAGCAAATGCTAATTTTGCCGCAAATACTATTGTAATGGCTAATATCAACGAGTTAAAAAAATTATCTACCCAGGTTAGAAGGGATATTGTAAGAATGGTTCACGCTGTTAGTTCAGGGCATCCCGGCGGTTCTTTGGGTTGTGTAGAGTATTTAGTTGCTCTTTATAAAGTTGTTATGAAGAATGACCCTTCTGCTTTTACTATGGATGGTAAAAATGAAGACCTTTTCTTTTTAAGTAACGGACATATTAGTCCGGTTTTTTACAGTGTTTTAGCGCGTTCGGGCTATTTTCCGGTTGAAGAATTAAAAACTTTTCGTAAGTTGAATTCTCGTTTACAAGGACATCCAACTACTCACGAGGGTTTACCGGGAGTTAGAATAGCAAGCGGCTCTTTAGGACAAGGCATGAGCGTAGCAATTGGCGCAGCTTTAGCAAAAAAGTTAAATAACGACGATCGCACTGTTTACAGTTTACATGGTGATGGTGAATTGCAAGAAGGTCAGATATGGGAAGCTGCTATGTACGCTTCGGCAAATAAAGTAGATAATCTAATTTCTACAGTAGATTACAATGGCAGACAAATTGATGGCGACGTTGAAGATGTTTTATCATTAGGAAATCTAAGAGCAAAGTTTGAAGCCTTTGGTTGGACTGTGCTTGAGAATAAGAACGGCAACGATATTGAAAGTGTTATAAATTCTTTTAACGAAGCAAAAGCATTATTAGGCAAAGGCAAACCAATTATCATTTTAATGAAAACTGAAATGGGAATGGGAATTGATTATATGATGGGAACGCACAAATGGCACGGCTCTGCACCAAACGATGAGCAGTTAGCAAAAGCCTTGGCTCAGTTAGAAGAAACCGAGAAAGATTACTAGAAATTATAAATTTTAAATGTTGAATTTTAAATGAAATTTTTATTGAATAAGATTAGTTTAATAAAATATTTTTTAATTTATAATCTAGCATTTATAATTTCACATTCTGCATCTGCGCAGGTTACCAACCGTATTCTTTTTATTTTTGATGATTCGTACAGTATGTACGCCCCTTGGAATAGCAATATAAAAATTGAAGTTGCTAAAAAAGTAATGGGTGAGTTTTTGGATAGTTTAAAAAATCTTCCAAACCTTGAACTGGCTTTGCGTTGCTACGGACATACCACTTTTTTTAAACCCGATAGAAATTGTAAAGACAGTAAATTGGAAGTGCCTTTTGCAGACGCAACAATAAATTCTTTAAAAATAAAGCAGCGCATTCAAAAGCTCGAACCTCTTGGCACCACTCCTATAGCGTATTCTTTAGGGGAATGTGTGAATGATTTTACGCCAAAGGCTAATTGTCGCAATATTGTTATTTTAATTACAGATGGTATTGAAGAGTGTAATGGAAATCCTTGCCAGGTAAGTATCGATCTGCAAAAAAAAGGTATTTTTCTTCGTCCCTTTGTTATCGGAGTAGGTTTAGATGTTAAGTTTGCCGATATTTTTGCCTGCATGGGTAAATTTTACGACGTAAGTAATGAAGCTAATTTTAAAGATGTTTTAAAACTAGTTTTAACAGAAGCGATCACACAAACAACTGTGCAAGTTGACCTTTTGGATATTTTAAAAAAGCCAACCGAAACAGATGTTGATATGACCTTTTACGAGTCAGGAACACCAAAAGTAAAATATAATTACTTACATACCATCAATCATCGTGGTAATCCGGATACATTGGTGTTAGACCCCGATTTGAAGTACGACCTGGTAGTACATACTATTCCTCCGCAGGAAAAGAAAAATGTTTCGATCATAAAGGGCAAACACAATGTAATAAAATTAGATGCGCCTCAGGGATATTTAAAATTAGAATTGGACGGAACCATTAATAAATACAATCCTACTACTTTAGTAAGAAAAGGGGGCGAATTGGTTACCTTAAATGTTCAGGATTTTGGTAAAGTAGAAAAATACATTGTTGGTAAATATGATCTTGAAGTACTGACGTTTCCTAGAATAACTTTAAAAGATGTTGAGATCAAACAAAGTACCACTAACACCATAAAGATCCCTACAAGTGGTAACATTCTATTCAGCAAGCAGGGAACCGGTTATGGCAGTGTTTATTTAGATGATGGAAAAACAGTGGTTTGGGTTTGTAACTTAAATTCTACACTCCAAAACGAAATTATATATTTACAACCCGGTAAATATAAAGTTGTATTTAGGTATGAATTTGCCAAAGAAACAATAAAAACGATTGAAAGAAATTTTGAAGTAAAATCAGGCATAGCGCAAACCGTTAGGCTACTATAAATTATAAAATGAAAAAATATACTTATACTGAGAAAAAAGATACACGTTCAGGTTTTGGTGCCGGTTTATCTGAATTAGGAAAATCAAACCCGAATGTTGTTGCATTATGTGCCGACTTAACAGGTTCATTAAAAATGGATGCTTTTCAAAAAGCACATCCTGAGCGTTTCTTTCAAATAGGAATTGCAGAGGCCAATATGATGGGCATTGCAGCAGGTTTAACCATTGGTGGTAAAATTCCTTTTACAGGAACGTTTGCTAATTTTAGTACCGGTCGTGTTTATGATCAGATCCGTCAGAGTATTGCTTATTCAGGAAAAAATGTAAAGATCTGTGCATCTCACGCAGGACTTACTTTAGGTGAAGACGGTGCTACACATCAAATATTAGAAGATCTTGGTTTAATGAAAATGTTACCGGGCATGGTAGTAATAAATCCATGTGACTATAATCAAACAAAGGCTGCAACAATTGCTATTGCTGATTATGAAGGACCGGTATATTTGCGATTCGGTCGTCCAACTATTCCAAATTTTACACCTGCTGATCAAAAATTTGAGATCGGAAAAGCGGTAATGTTAAACGAAGGAACAGATGTAACGATTATTGCAACCGGACATTTAGTTTGGAAAGCGATTGAAGCAGGCGAAGCTTTAGCAGCAAAAGGAATTAGCGCAGAGATCATTAACATTCACACCATTAAACCATTAGATACAGATGCAATTTTGAAATCTGTTTTAAAAACAAAATGTGTTGTTACAGCCGAGGAACACCAAATGAATGGTGGCTTAGGAGATAGCGTGGCGCAATTTTTAATTCGCAATAAACCAACCCCGCAAGAATATGTGGCGGTGAACGATTCTTTTGGAGAAAGCGGAACGCCTGACCAATTGATGACTAAGTATGGTTTAGATACTATTGATATCATTAATGCCGCTGAAAAAGTAATTAAGCGTAAATAAAAAAAATAAATGAAAAATATCGGGCTTTGTTTTATTCTTGTTGGAATGTTTGTTTCTTGCGATCTTCCTAAGGACGGTGAAGATATTCCAACAAGTAAGCTTGAAGTGTTAACTTCTTTGGGTGATGAAGATACCGTAAAGACTGTTGAAGAAACTCAAGTTGAAACTACCGATGTGGCTCGATTATCAAAAGATCAAAAACCTTTAGTAATTGCCAGAGGAAGCGAACCGGGCTGGTATGCCGAGTTTTTTGCAGATCATTTACGTTTATTGGTTGATTACGGAAAAGATAGTTTGATCTTAGAAAAAGATTTTTCGACGATCAATAATGATAAAACTTATAGCGCAACAATTGCCGAAAATATAGAAAACAAAAACATTGCTTTATCAATTTCATTAACCGACAAGCCTTGCACAGAGGAAGCCAGCGGCGAAAAGAGAGAAAAAAGCATTTCTATAAAATATAACAACAAAACCTATAAAGGTTGCGCTACTGCAAAGTAACATTTTATAAGATTCATGGTTTAATTTTCCAATAAAATAACCATTAAATAATTTCAAAGCTCCAATCCTTTTTTTAACTTAGGGTTTTATTTAAAAAGAACTATAATTATGAGTCATTTTAATCGCACAAAAATTGTTGCAACAATGGGTCCCGCAACTGCCGATATTGAAGTATTGGAAGGAATGTTCAAACAAGGATTGGATATTTGCAGGATCAATTTTTCGCATGGAGATTATGAAGCCGTTTTACATACAGTAAAAAATATTCGCGAACTAAATAAAAAATTAAGTCGCCACGTTGGTATTTTAGCCGATCTGCAAGGTCCTAAATTGCGTATTGGTGTAATGAAAGATAATAGCGCTAATTTAATTAACGGCGAATTAATTTCTATAACAACAAAAGAGTGCGAGGGCGATGAGCGCCAGATCTATATTACTTATCCGCAGTTTCCACAAGATGTTAAGGTTGGAGAAACAGTTTTAATTGATGACGGAAAAATTCATTTAAAAGTAATTGATACCAACGGAAAAGATACCGTGCGTTGCGAGATATTAGTAGGTGGAATTTTATCTTCTAAAAAAGGAGTGAATTTACCTAACACCAAAATATCTCTGCCTTGCTTAACGGTAAAGGATATCAGAGACCTTGAATTTGCATTAGAGCAAGATTTTGATTGGATAGGTTTATCTTTTGTGAGAAGTGTAACAGACATTGTTGAGTTAAAAGATATTATTAAGCAAAAAGGCAAACGCGCGCGTGTTATTGCAAAAATAGAAAAGCCTGAGGCGATAAATGAAATTGATAATATTATTGATGTTACCGATGGTATAATGGTTGCACGTGGAGATCTTGGTGTTGAATTACCAATGGAACAAGTGCCTTTATTACAAAAAATGATCGTGCAAAAATGTGTGCAAATTGGTAAGCCGGTAATTATTGCCACACAAATGATGGAGAGTATGATCACCAGTTATACGCCAACACGTGCTGAGGTTAACGACGTTGCGAATGCAGTAATGGATGGTGCCGATGCGGTAATGTTAAGCGCAGAAACATCGGTAGGAAAATATCCGGTAAAAGTTATTGAAATGATGCGTAGAATTATTACGCAAGTAGAAGAATTAGATAGCATTTATTACAAGGAGCATACGCCGCAAATTAAAACCATTACTTACATTACAGATAGTATTTGTTATAATGCATGTTCTTTAGCGCATCACGCAGGCGCGCAAGCGATCATAAGTATGACAAACAGTGGTTACACGGCATTTAAATTATCGAGTCACCGCCCTAAAGCACACATATTTATTTTCACCGATAACCTTTCTTTATTAACTACATTAAGTTTGATCTGGGGAATTCGCGGCTTTTATTATAACAAATATGAGAGCACAGACGAAACCATCAATGATCTAAAAACGTTTGTGAAGACTAGAGGCTTTGTTAAGGATGATGACTTAGTAATTAATATTGCCAGTATGCCAATGAAAGAAAAAGGCAGAACCAATATGATGAAGTTGAGTTATATTAGTTAATGTGGTTAAAAGCGCCTAACATACATTGTATTCATGGCTTTTCCTTACGGCAAGGTGGTTTATCACACCCGCCTTTTGATTCTTT
This sequence comes from Bacteroidia bacterium, assembly GCA_022842625.1. Lineage (GTDB taxonomy): Bacteria > Bacteroidota > Bacteroidia > B-17B0 > Aurantibacillaceae > Aurantibacillus. The sequence continues at coordinate 23,927 of JALHPG010000009.1, forward strand.
AAATTTGGGCGGTTCGGAGGATGATCCATTAAAAATTACAGCCAACAGAAAATTAGCATTAAAGAGTTTAAATCTATCTATTGATAATTTATGTAACCTAAAACAAGTTCATGGTAATAAGGTAAACATTGCAAAACCCGGACAACAAGAGGGCGATGCGTTGGTTACAAATGAGCCAAATCTTGTTATTGTAATCAGCATTGCAGATTGTTATCCTATTTTATTTTATGATGAAGTAAATAAAGTTATTGGCGGTGCTCATGCCGGCTGGCGTGGAACAGTTGATAAAATTGCAGAGAATACAATTCTCGAAATGCTAAAGCTTGGTGCAAAAAAAGAAAATATTCAGGTGGCTATTGGACAAGGAATTTGTCAGGATAAATTTGAAGTCGGCCAAGAGGTGATAGAACAGTTTGAACAGGCAGGCTTTCCTTCCACTTGTTGGAAAGAAAATAAGATCGATCTAATAGCGTGCAATAAATATGTGTTGTTGCAAAACGGAATACCGGAGAAAAATATCTGGGTAATGAACAGGTGTACCTTTGAAGAGGATTTTTTTAGTTATCGCAGAGATAAAGGAAAAACCGGTAGAATGTGGGCTGTAATTAGCTTATCAATTTTGTAAAGCCTAATTATTAGCGATATTTCACTTAAGCATTATTTTTTTATTATATTTAATATCAGAAGTACTAAATTTATATTTTATAAATGAGAGCATTATTTTTTTACACTTTGGTTTTAATAAGTTTGTTTAGCAAAGGACAAACAATTTTTTCTAACGTACGCGAATGTATGTTGGTTGGTGCTTTTAAAACTTCGTTAACACAACTAGATTCTTGCATTGCAAAAAATTATTTAAAAGACAGCGCTGTATATTATAAAGGGATGGTCTATTTAAAAATGAATAATTTAAAAGAAGCGAATGTAAATTGTTCCACACTAATTAAAACCTATCCAAAATTTAATGACGCGCATTTTTTGCAAGGACTAATTTATTACTCTGAAAAAAAATACGAAACAAGTATTAGTGAATTTGATATCGTTATTTCAAAGGCGCCAAATCATCTAAATGCTATATATAATCGTGCTTTGGCCTTAGGAGCCGGTGGCAATTACAATAAATGCATTGAGGGGCTGAATAAATGTATTTCTCTAAAACCCATGTATTGTCAAGCTTACACATCCAGAGCTTATTACAATGAATTAATTGGCGAGCATGCAAAAGCGATCAAAGATTATGAAACGAGTATCAATCTTGATCCAAAGAATTTTGATGCTTATTTTGATCTTGCACGTATTTACCGTAATCAAAAAGAGAATGCAAAATCGTGTGAAATAATTGCTAAAGCAATTGTTTCAGGCTCGCAAATGGCCGAAGAAATAAATCAAATGTTTTGTAAATAAAAAAAATTATTTTTTTCCCGTGCTGCCAAAACCTCCGGCACCTCTGGTGGAATCTTCTAATACCGTCACCTGTTCCCAATTAATTTGTTCATGTTTAGCAACTACCATTTGCGCAATGCGCTCACCGTCGTTAATCGTAAATTCTGTATCTGAAAGATTAACTAATAATACTTTTACTTCGCCTCTGTAATCCGCATCAATTGTACCCGGCGAATTAAGAACGGTAATACCATTTTTAAATGCTAAGCCACTGCGAGGACGAATTTGTGCTTCGTAACTATTAGGCAATTCAATAAACAATCCGGTTGCAATTAATTCGCGCTGCAATGGTTTTAAAACAATTGGCGCATCAATATTTGCCTTAAGATCTAGTCCCGCTGCCTGTATAGTGGCATATTCAGGTAAAGGATGTTTTGATCGGTTAACTACTTTGATTATTAGGGGTGCTGACATTTTGAGTAAGTTTTTTGATATTACTAAATTCCAGCTTATAAAGTATAAAAACAAAAAATGCTACAAACAAGTTATTCAATATTACTTTTAAAACTATGTTTTCCATGTTGCTAAAGGTTAGACTTATAAAATAAAACCCTAATGCAATTACAGTATAAACCAGTATTGCTTTAATGTTGTATTTTATAGGAAAATATTTTTGACCTAGAACATAAGACAATACCATCATGCCGGAGTAGGCTGCAAGTGTGGCCCATGCAGAGGCTACGTAGGAATAGTGTGGCACAAAGATCACATTTACAACTATGGTAATAATTGCGCCAACAATGGCAATAATAGCTCCGTATTTTGTTTGACCATTTAATTTATACCAGATGGCTAAATTGTAAACTACACCTAAACACAAATTGGCCATTAATAAAATAGGCACAACATTTAATCCACTTCTAAAATTTGGCCCGATAAAAAGTTTTATCCAATCTAAATTTAAAGTGGTAGCTAAAAAAAGGAAGAGACAAAAAATAATAAAATATTTCATCACCAAAGCGTATGATTTTGTTGAATCTTTTTCTTTCGCTTTATTAAAAAAGAAAGGTTCTGCTGCAAACCTAAATGCCTGAATAAAAATGGTCATTAAAATGGCGATCTTATAACAGGCGCCGTAAACTCCCTGTGCTATTTGGGCTTCAGACTTATCTACAATTAATTTTTTAAGGATAATTCTGTCTAATGTTTCGTTGATCATGCCGGCAAATCCTAAAATTATTAGTGGCCAGGCATACAACAACATTTTTTTAAGAAGTTCGATGTTTAACGTAAATTTTAGACCGGCAAATTGTTTTGATAAAAGGATAAGCGTAAAACAGTTTGCTAAAAGGTTGGCTAAAAAAGCATAACCTATTCCTATCTCAGGATTATAAAGCGATGCCATAAAATTAGTTTCGTTGTTATCGTAACTTGATTTGCATACTTTTAAAAAGAAAATAGTTAATCCGAAATTAATAATAACGTTGCTTAATTTAAGTACAGAAAATTTTAAGGCATTGTTCTCTAAACGCAATTTTGCAAACGGTATGGCTGTAATAGCATCACTTGCTACGATCAAAACACTCCAAATAATAAATTGAGGTAAATAGATCGAATTGGGAGTAGATAATCCTTCTGCGATCGACCCCGCAAAAATTAAGAACAGTAAACTAAAAAAAACAGAGGAAAGAATTAATGATATCAATGCTGTGTTGTAAACCTCTTGTTTATTTTCGAGTTTAGAACTGAAATTAAAAAAGGTGGTTTCCATGCCGTAAGTAAAAATTACGTTTAAAAATGAAATATAGGCATAGAGCTCGCTGTTTATACCGTACTCTGCAGCAGTAAAGCCATAGGTTAAAAGCGGTGTTAAAAGGTAATTTAAAAAACGGGGCACTATTGTACCTAAACCATAAATTACGGTTTGCCCTGCCAGTTTTTTGATTCCGCTTGCCACTTTATTAATTCAAACTAATAAAGGTAAAGAATATGAAAGGATCCATTTTTATATTAAACGTAAGATATCAACCAAAGATTGTAGACAGAGAATAGTTTTAACCTATTTTGACATTTCGTTTATTTGTTCTTCTAAAATTTTTATTCCTTCGGTAAAACTATGCGGGTTATAACCCAGTTCTTTTTTAGCTTTATCAATAATGAAACCAGTAATTGGCGGACGTTTTGCGGGTTGTTTAATATCAGCGCTTTTACTTGGCTTTATTAAACTTTTATCTAACTTATAATAGTCTGCCACAACGTTTGCTAATTCCAAGATGCTGTAAAAATCCTTACCCGAAATATTGTAGATACCTTTTGCTCTTTTTTGCGCAATTAAGATACAGCCATCTGCCAAGTCTTCCGCCAGAGTAGGGGTTCTAAATTGATCATCAACTACATTAATTACTTTGCCTTGCTCTAAATTTGATTTAACCCACAATACAATATTGCTTCTACTCATATTATCAACTATGCCAAAAACAAGAACTGTTCTTGCAATAGCCCAATCTAAAGCGCTAGCCTGAACAATTTTTTCTGCAGCTAATTTACTTTCGGCATAATAACTTAAAGGATTTGGAGTTTCGTTTTCATCAAGCGGACCGTGTGTTCCGTCAAAAATAAAATCGGTGCTTAAATGAATGAAGTGTGGATGGTAATTTGGGTTTTTGTTTTTTAATATTTCTAGTGCTTTAACCTGATTGTCAACAGCAGTTACATTCATTGCCCAACAGGCTTCTTTTTCCGTCTCACAAGCATCAACGTTGGTCATTGCCGCAGTATTAATAACTACATCCGGTAAATACTTAGCAAATACTTGATTTACATTTTCGCTATCAGTTATATCTAACACGTCATAACTGTAACCATCTTGTTTTGCTAAGCGATTATTTCCGCGAGCGGTTGCAATGCAGGTTACATCAGTTCTGTTTCTTAGTTTATAAACTAATTTTTGTCCTAATAAACCGTTTGAGCCAGTAATTAAAATTTTCATTTCCAAAATTTTTTAAACACAATGTTTCAGAATTTATTATTGAATTGAGATCGTGTTTTGTGATTATTTTTTTAAATAAAGTTTAGCGCTTTTTTCTAATTGTTTAAACCAATCTTTGCCGTATTTGCGGATCAAAGGTTCTTTTAAAAATTTATAAACCGGCACGTCTAATTTTGCACCACATTCGCAGGCTGGTTTGCAAATACTCCATTTGTCGTAATTTACAGCATCGTATTCTTTATGTGCTGTAATTCGCACCGGATATAAATGACAGCTGATGGGTTTTTTCCATTCTATTTTTCCGTCATAATAGGCTTGTTCGATGGCGCACTTTGCGATCTTATTTTCATCAAAAAAAACAAAAGCACATTCTGCTCCGGGACTTACAAGTGTTGTTGTGTAATCGCCATCGCCATCAATAACATACGACCCGTATTTTTCAACAGCCTTAATGCCCTTTTTAACCATGTAAGGTTTTACTTTTTCTAAAATAGAATCAAGGATAGGAAGCTCATCTTTTTCAAGGGGAGCGCCGCTATCGCCGGCTACGCAGCAAGCACCTTTGCATGCGTTTAGATCGCAAACAAATTTTTTTTCTAATAGGTCTTCGCTAATTAATGTTTTGTCAATTGCAATCATAAGTCGTTTGGCAAAGATACAGAAGTGCTGCCAATATCAGGTATTTTTGTAGAAGAATTCTTGAAGTCAGACGATTTAATTTAAACGAGGGGTCATTAATTAACAGCTAGTGTTTTGGCCATATAAGTCCCTAAGTGTTTTTCGAGGATAAATTTGTAGTTGTTGGTCTTTTTAAATCCAAGAAAAAATTCATTGAACAATGTTTTTTGACCACCGTTTTTTGGTAATACAAAACCAAATTCTTCTTTTGATTGAACGAGTGGTTTTTGAACTTTTACAAATTTATTTGGATTGTTTTTTACATAATACCAAAATGTAATTTCATCAACATAGCCAAAGTATAAAACATTTCTTGCTATCTCATCTAATACTCTTTTTCCGTTTGGTTGGTATGTTATTTTTAATTCAGGTAAGTAAGTTTTTTTTAGGTCATTAACATATTTACTTAGCGTTGTATTAGAAACGGTTATTGCTGTCATTACACCAAGGGTTTTGGTTATCTCGTTTGGTGTTTTTGTTTTAATTTCAGGTGCATTACCGTTTGTAACACAATTCACGATGTTTTTTAAGTAGGCCGAAGTAAAATCTACTTCTTTTAATCTCTCTGGGTTGATGGCAACCGATCCAAGTCCTATTGGATTTTTATTGCCGGTTTTTGTTAAGGTGTAAAATTTTTCAAAATCCTTAAAACCAACGTATTTTGGGGTGAGGGTGATTTTTTTTGTAGTTTTCAGCCAAAGTAAATATTCATTCATAATATCCACTTCCAAACCTTTTGTTTTTCCGCTATCAACAGATGCAAAGGGTGCATTATCGAAATAATTAATGTATAATGTGTCACCCGATTGCGAAAATCCCAGGTAGCTTGAAAGAATTAATAGTATTGCGAATTTTCTCATTTAATTTTTAAAAGTATTTAAAATTACAACGCTTTATTTTACTTCCTAAAAAGGTTTTAACCATTATATTGTTAATATAAACAAACGTTTTTTATCGACTAATGACATTTGTATTTATTTTAATGGTTTTAATTGAACTTTAATTTCACTTTTTTGTCTTTAATCTTGCGTAGATACCTTTTTTATGGTATTTTTGCATCAATTTAGATTTAATCTAATTAAGGATAACTAATTAAGTATTTTAAAATCAATAAGTTATGATAACTGTTACGGAAAATGCGAAAAATCACGCAATCGATTTAATTAAAACAGAAAACCGTTCCGCCGGAACTTTTATAAGAGTTGGGGTTGATGGTGGTGGTTGTTCAGGCCTGTCCTATAAGCTTGAGTTCGACGATCAATTAAAAGAAGGCGATCAGATGTTTGAGGATAAAGGAATAAAAATTGTTGTAGACAGAAAGAGTTTTCTTTATTTGGTAGGTACAGAACTGGAATATACCGGGGGTTTAAATGGTAAAGGTTTTGTGTTTAATAATCCTAATGCCAACCGCACTTGCGGTTGTGGCGAATCGTTCTCAGTCTAAAAAATAAGAAAATGGCAAACGAAATTTTACAAGAGCATATTAATAAGGATTATGAATGGGGTTTTATAACCAACATTGATTCTGATACTTTTGCTCCGGGCTTAAATGAACAGGTAGTTACCGCATTAAGTAAAAAGAAAAACGAACCGGAATGGTTATTGGAATTTAGATTAAAGGCTTTTCGTCACTGGCAAACTTTACCTGAACCAAGTAATTGGGCGCATTTAGATTACCCAAAAATTAATTTTCAGGACATCAGCTATTATTCTGCACCAAAAGTTAAGCCCGAATTAAAAAGTTTGGATGAAGTAGATCCTGAACTTTTAAAAACCTTTGCAAAACTTGGTATTTCTCTTGAGGAACAAAAACGTTTAACCGGGGTGCAGTCAAACATTGCGGTTGACGCAGTTTTTGACAGCGTTTCAGTAAAAACAACTTTTAGAGAAACACTTTCTGAAAAAGGAATTATATTTTGTTCTTTTAGTGAGGCAGTGCAGGAATTTCCTGATCTTATAAAAAAATATATGGGAACAGTTGTTCCTTATACAGATAATTATTTTGCTGCATTAAATAGCGCGGTTTATAGCGATGGTTCTTTTTGCTACATACCCAAAGGCGTAAGATGTCCAATGGAATTATCAACTTATTTCCGCATCAACGCAACAGGCACCGGTCAGTTTGAGCGTACATTAATTGTTGCCGATGAAGGAAGTTATGTTTCTTACCTTGAGGGCTGCACTGCTCCCCAGCGT
>JALHPG010000009.1:31182-42984 GCA_022842625.1 Bacteroidia bacterium
GCTTCGTAAATTATCTTGAAGGCTGTACGGCCCCACAAAGAGACGAAAATCAATTACATGCCGCCATTGTTGAAATTATTACGCATAAAGATGCCGAGGTAAAATATAGTACTGTTCAAAATTGGTATCCCGGTGATAAAAATGGTAAAGGCGGTATTTTTAATTTTGTTACCAAGCGCGGAATTTGTTTGGGTGATAATTCAAAGATTAGCTGGACCCAGGTTGAAACCGGATCTGCGATTACCTGGAAATATCCATCTGTAATTTTAAAAGGAAACAATAGTGTTGGCGAATTTTATTCTGTTGCCTTAACAAATAATATGCAACAAGCCGATACCGGAACTAAAATGATCCATATTGGAAAAAATACACGCAGTACAATTATATCAAAAGGAATTAGTGCAGGTTTTAGTAATAACAGTTACCGTGGTTTAGTACAAATACGCAAGGGCGCAATTAATGCTCGTAATTTTTCGCAATGCGATAGTTTGCTAATGGGTGACAAGTGCGGAGCACATACTTTTCCCTACATAGAAATTAAAGATAAAACGGCCATTGTTGAACATGAAGCAACTACAAGTAAAATTGGTGAAGATCAATTGTTTTATTGCAAGCAACGCGGTATTGATAATGAAAAAGCAATTGGTTTAATTGTTAACGGTTATTGTAAAGAGGTTTTAAATAAATTGCCAATGGAGTTTGCCGTAGAAGCGCAAAAACTATTAGCCGTTAGTTTAGAAGGTAGCGTTGGATAATTAGCCTAATAATATTTTACAAATTGAATTCTTTTATAAGAAATAATTTTTTGAACCTGATCATAGCTTTTTGCGCAGTGGTTTTTTTAACTGTAGTGTTTAGCTTTGAAAGACATGTTGTTATTGATGGCGACGCAAAAGATTATTATTCTTATTTAGTTTCTCTTTTTATTGATCATAATTTCACGCATCAAACAGGTAACGATTGGTATTTAATTCAAACACCAACCGGAACAATTAATGTGCACACGATTGGCGTTTCAATTTTAATTGCACCTTTCTTTTTCGGGGCTTTTCTTTATTCTAAAATTTTTAATCTACCCTTGGATGGATTTTCAATGCCATTTCAAATGGGTGTTTATTTTGCTGGTGTTTTTTATTGTGTGATCGGTCTGCTCTTTCTAAAGAAATTATTACTGCAATTAAATTTTAAACAAAACCTTATTGGGCTTCTTTTAATTTTAACTGCCTTTGGCACCCACTTGTTTAGTTATACGGTAAATGAATCGGGCATGCCTCACGTTTATGCTTTTGCCTTAACAAGCGCCTTCTTTTATTTTATTTTAAATCTTTTTCAGAAAAGGGAAGCAAAATATTTTTATTTATGCGCAGTTGTTTTGGGGCTAATTATATTAGTTCGTCCGGTAAATATTATTCTTTTGTCATTTGTGCCTTTCTTTTTTCAAAACAGATACGATCTTATTAGTAACCTAAAAGTAGTTGTTAAGTCAAAGCATTTTTATTTATCTATTATTGTTTTGTTTTTAGTTTGTGGTATTCAAAGCCTGGCTTGGTATTCTCAAAACGGTAAGTTGCTGCAAGATTCTTATGCCGGAAACGGATTTTATTTTAATGATCCGCAACTATTAAAAATGCTTTTTGGATTTAATAATGGCTTATTTATTTATGTCCCGCTTTGTTTTTTACTGCTTTTCGGCTTAATTCCAATGTTCGCCAGCAATAGATATAAGGGCTTTGTTTTTATAATATCAATAGGATTTATTTTATACATTTTTGCATCTTACTGGGCCTATAATTATTTTGATGGATTCGGAATCAGGACACTCGTTGATTTTCTTCCGGTTTTTGTAATTGCTGGAGCCTATTTATTTCAAGCGCTTAGTTCAAAATTAAATTATCTGGTTATTGCATTGGCTTCACTATTTCTTTTCATGAACATCTTCCATATTTATCAATATAAAAATGGGCTAATAAAAGCAAACGGAATGAATTTTGAAAAGTACAGTTATGTTTTTTTAAAGTCTAATAAATTGTATGCCGATAGTTTAGGCGGGGCCAATGATCTACCACTTTATTCAAAAACCGGAAAACAATTATTATTTGAAAGTAATTATATAGCAAGTAATCAAAAATTAGATAATGACAGTGTTTACAATTTTGCGAATCTTGAATATTTGTTAGGGTTTGATTATGAATTTAAGAAATCGGTAAATAATTTATTTATAATAGCCGAATTTGAACGAAAAGAAACGAAAAATAATTCTTCATTTAATGCACAACTAACTTTAGGAGGAAGTGACCCTGCAAAAAAAAATAAAATGTATCAGGCATATAGATTAAATGAAACGCCGGCAGTTAGTTGTTGCGATTGGAAAAAGTGCACCTATTCTATTGCTGTAACTACAAAATTTAACAAAGAAGACAAACTAAATTTGTTTATTTGGAATGTGGATAAAACGCCATTTTTTATTAAAAATTTTAAAGTAAAAATTTTCGATTATAGTTATATTATTTAAAACAAAAACATGATAACAATTAAAAATCTACACGCCTCAATTGGCGATAAAGAAATACTTAAAGGAATTAATTTGGAAATTAAGGCCGGAGAAGTTCATGCTATAATGGGACCAAATGGTTCAGGTAAATCAACCTTGTCAAGCGTTTTAGCAGGAAGAGAAGATTATGAAGTTACACAGGGCGAAGTAATATTTAACGGGAAAGATCTTTTGGAACTATCTCCTGAAGACAGAGCTCGTGAAGGTTTGTTTTTAGCTTTTCAATATCCTGTTGAAATACCGGGTGTAAGCAACATTAATTTTTTAAAAACCGCCGTAAATGAAATTCGCGCTTATAAAGGTCAGGAAGAAATGCCTGCAAAAGACTTTTTAGCCTTAGTAAAAGAAAAACAGAAATTAGTTGAGTTAGATGGTAAGTTAGCAAATCGCAGTGTTAATGAAGGATTTAGTGGTGGAGAAAAAAAGAGAAATGAAATTTTTCAAATGGCGATGTTAAATCCTAAGTTGGCTATTTTAGATGAAACAGACAGTGGATTAGATATTGACGCATTAAGAATTGTGGCAACCGGTGTTAACGCACTTAAAAACAAAGAAAACGCTTTTGTTGTAATTACACATTACCAGCGTTTGTTAGATTATATCGTTCCTGATTTCGTGCACATTCTTTATAAAGGAAAAATTGTAAAATCTGGCGGAAAAGAATTGGCTTTAGAATTAGAAGCTAAAGGTTACGACGAGATAAAAAAAGAATTTGAAACAGAATCTGTTTAATTGATAACAAATGATAGCAGAAAAAACAACCACAGCTCAATTAATAATCGATAAAATTTCCTCTTCCGCAGGGAAGGTTGATTTTATTGATAATGATAAATTATCTAAGGCATTATTGTATTTAGAAAATAAAGGTATTCCTACAAATAAGCATGAAGATTACAAATATTGCAATTTAGATGGAATATTTAAAAAGGAGTTTAAAAATATTGATCAGAAATTAAATGCAGTTTCGGATATAAATAAATTCAAATTAAATAACTCAGTAACGATCGTAATTGTAAACGGAAATTATTCTGAGACCTTAAGTGATAAACTCATTTTAAAAGGTTTGCATCTTAACGCTTTTTCTAATTTAGATAAAGAAGGTAAACAACTTGTTGGTTCTATTGCAAACATTGAGTCAGATGCTTTTATTGCTTTAAATACGGCTTTTAGCGGCAATGGTTTTCATTTAAAGATCCAGGAAAACGAGCAATTTCAAATTCCTATTCATATTTTATATGTTTCGAGTTCAAATTCTGAGGCAATCGTTAATCCAAGAAACATTATTGAATTAGGAAAAAATGCAGAGGCAACTATTATTGAAGAACAAGTTGTAATTGGCGAAGGAAAAGTATTTACTAATTTCTTAAGCGAGAAATTTGTTGGAGAAAATGCAAAGTTAACTTCTTATACTTTTCAAAACGAAGGTAAAAATGGTTATTCTGTAAATACTAATCAGGTAACTATTGCCCGTTATGGCAAGTACGATAATACAACCATTACTTTAAGCGGTTCGTTAGTTCGTAACAACCATAATGTTGTTTTGGCCGCTCAAAATTGCGAAGCACATTTAAATGGCTTGTTCTCGGCAAAGTCTAATCAGCTAGTTGATAATCACACGCTAATGGATCATCAAATGCCAAACTGTGAGAGCAACGAATTGTATAAGGGTATTGTAAACGACAAAAGTGTAGGTGTTTTCAACGGAAAGATCTATGTTAGAAAAGACGCTCAAAAAACGAATGCCTATCAAAGCAGTAAAAATATTCTATTAAGTGATGATGCAACAATAAACACTAAACCACAATTAGAAATTTATGCCGATGATGTTAAATGCTCTCATGGAACATCTACAGGCAAGATAGATGAAGCTGCAGTGTTTTATTTAAACGCAAGAGGAATAGGAAGAGAAAGCGCCAAGAAATTACTACTTCATGCTTTTGCGCAAGAGGTAATAAATAAAATTGAGGTGGATGAATTAAAAGAAAAAGTACTTCATTTATTTGAAAACGAATTATAAGAGTGATCGATCAAAATAAAATACGAGAGCAATTTCCAATTCTTAACCAAAAAATAAATGGTTACGATCTGATTTATTTTGATAATGGGGCAACTAGTCAGAAGCCATTAACTGTTATTGATAGTATTTCTAATTATTATAAGAATTCTAATTCTAATATTCATCGCGGCGTTCACACCCTAAGCAGAACTGCCACCGAGTTGTTTGAGAAGTCCCGTAAAACAATTGCTAATTATTTTAATGTAAAGAACGATCAGCAAATTATTTTTACAGCCGGCACAACCGATTCAATAAATTTAGTGGCTAACGGTTTAGCAAAAAATTATTTAAAGCGTGGAGATGAAATTATTTTATCTACCTACGAACATCATTCAAATATTTTACCTTGGCAATTGTGGGCAGAGGAAAATGGTGGAAAGCTAAAAGTAATTCCTCTGTTGGAAGATCAGAGTCTTGATTACGTCTCTCTTGAAAAATTAATTAGCGATAAAACTAAATTAATTGCCATCACGCAAGTTTCAAATACCTTAGGTTTAATTACTGATCTTGAAAAAATAAAATCGATCGCACAAAAAAACAATATTCCTGTTTTATTGGATGGGGCTCAATCTGCACCACACATGGCAATTGATCTTCAAAAATTAGATGTCGATTTTTTTGTTTGCAGCGCTCATAAAATGTACGGACCAACCGGAATAGGTTTATTATATCTTTCTGAAAAGTGGTTAAAGGAATTACCGGTTTCAAAACCGGGCGGAGGAACAATTAAAACTGTGACTTTCGAAAAAACAGAATATGCAGAAGGTGCTTTGCGTTTTGAGCCGGGCACACCGCATATTGCAGGTGCTGTTGGATTTGCCGCAGCCATAGATTTTATTAATGAAGTTGGTATTCAAAAAATATTTGACCATGAGGATGAATTGGTGCAATATGCTCAATTAAAAATGACAGAGATCCCGGAAGTAATTGTTTATGGAAAAAGTGCTCATAAGGCCGGTGTAATTTCGTTCAATGTTAAGGGACAACATCCTTTTGATGTTGGAACCTTATTAGATAAATATGGTATTGCAGTAAGAACCGGTCACCATTGCACGCAGCCGTTAATGCAATGTTTAACTATTCAAGGCACCGTAAGGATCTCTTTTGCGATATACAATACAAAACAAGAAATTGATTTTTTTATTGAGAAGCTAAAAAAAGTAATCACCATGTTAAGCTAGATCAATGAGTATAGAAGAAATAGAAAAAGAAATTATTGAGGAGTTCGAATTGTTTGGTGATGACTGGGAAGGGAAGTACGAACATTTAATTGATCTTGGAAAATCGTTGCCAATAATTAAAGAAGATTTAAAAACAGACGACAGGATCATTAAAGGCTGTCAGAGTAGAGTATGGTTAAATTCTGAACTTATTGACGGTAAAATGGTTTATACTGCAGATGCAGATGCAATTATTACCAAAGGTATGGTGGCTGTTTTGGTGAGAGTACTTTCAAATCAAAAGCCCGAAGATGTTGTTAAGGCAGACTTAAAATTTATAGAAGTGATCGGTTTGAAAGAGCATTTAAGTCCAACCAGAGCAAATGGTTTAGTTAGTATGATCAATAAAATGAAAACGGATGCGCTATCGCTTTGTCGATAGAGATCAGTCGTTAGAATATAGTCCTGTGTGAGTGAAGTGTACAAATAAAAAGTAAAAATGACGGCATTTAAAAGTTTTGAAGAAATAATTTCCTGGCAAAAAGCGAGAGTTTTGTGCAAGGAGATCTATATTCTTTCTTCAAATGATAAATTTGCTAAAGACTTTGGGCTAAGAGATCAAATTAGAAGAAGTGCAGTGTCAATTATGGCAGATATTGCCGAAGGATATGAAAGAAAGTCTGATGGGGATTTCAAACGTTTCCTTAATATTTCAAAAGGATCTTTAGCTGAAGTAAAATCTCATTTATATATTGCTTTAGATCTGGAATATATTTCTGATGATAAATTTAAAAAGTTAGCTTCTGATATTGATGAAATTAATAAAACATTATACGGGTTAATAAATTATTTAAAAAACTAGTTAGTTTAGGACTAAAATCTGTCGACTGACGACTAATGACTTAATAAAAATGGCAGCAATAATTGTTACAAAAAATACGGAGTTAATGCAACGCGTGATCGAAGAGATTAAAACATGTTTTGATCCGGAAATTCCTGTAGATGTATGGGAACTTGGTTTGATATACGAATTGCATTTAGACGATGACAATAATTTAAAGATCGTAATGACCTTAACATCGCCAAATTGCCCGGTAGCAGAGAGTTTACCGGCTGAGGTTGAAAATAAATGTAAATTAGTGGCAGGTATAAAATCGGCAGAATTAAAATTAACCTTCGAGCCAACTTGGGAAAAAGAAATGATGAGCGAGGTCGCCCAATTAGAATTAGGTTTTATGTAAACTGATCTTATCCTCCTCGTGAGGAGGTGTCCGAAGTCCCGATAGCTATCGGGAGGGAGATTAAAAAAACTGATTAAAATGGAAAACGAAATAACAAATAAAGTAGCCAACAGTGGGATCGTTAGTATCGACCTGGAAGAATTTTACGTTTCGGGCGAAAGAATTTTATTTGATATTAAGCCACACTTATTTCATGAATTAATTTTAAAAGAAAAAGATTTTAGAGAATTTATAAAAACAAATGATTGGAGTTTTTATAAAGATAAAATTGTAGGCTTGGTTTGTACAGCCGATGCGATTGTGCCAACATGGGCATATATGCTGTTAACATTGGCGTTAGAACCATTTGCAAAACGAATTATTTTTGGAAATTTAAATGAAATAGAAACTATCTTATTTGCTGAAAAATTAAATGCTTTAGATGTTTCTCAATTTAAAGATGCGCGAATTGTAATTAAAGGCTGTGGCGAAAAAGCATTACCGATCAATGCTTACGTTCAATTAACCACACTATTAAAACCCCTTGCAAAAAGTATTATGTACGGGGAGCCTTGCAGTACGGTGCCTTTGTATAAGGCAAAATAATTTTTAGCCAAGAATTAGAAAAAGTTTCTTAAAGAAAAATCTGTGCTTGCCTGTGAAATTCAAGGCCCTTTAAAATCAAGTATTAATTGTCTCTTCGCTCGTATTGGCAGGCTTCCGGTAAATTCGAATAAGCGTAATCGTTACCGTAAAATAATTCATTATCATAACCTGCGCTCGCAACCGATTTTAAAACAGCATCTGTAGTAATTATAGCAGTGTCAATTTTAAACGTAAGTAATTTTGAATCCATATTCCAATTAGCCTCCGATACCCCACTTAGTTTGCATGCTTTTTCAATTGTTTTTTTACACGTTTCGTTATTACCCCAAACATGATACGTTTTTTCTACTACCGAATTAGTATTGGTACCACAAGAAGCAAAAAGTATAAAAGAAAAAAAGAAAGTTAACTGTAATATCCGCCTCATTATTCTATAACATTAAATTTGTATTGCAAATGTGCGAAATGTTTCAGATATAATGGCAAAGAATAGCGTAAATTTTTTTCAGCTTTATAATTATCATGAAAAAGGACTATTGATCCCGGTTTTGTGTTCTTTAAAACATTATTTAGACAAGCTTTTTCATTTATTTTCTCATAATCGTAACTGATCACATCCCAAAAAATAATTTTAACCCCATTTTCAAGTAAAGCCTTGTACTGACTGCGTTTCAGCTGTCCATAGGGTGGACGAAAAAGGTCGTTTTTAACTAATTCTTTACATTGGTCTACCTCTTTTAAGTAGTCTAAATTTTTAGTTTTAAATCCTTTTGGATGAAACATGGTATGATTGGCAACCCTATGTCCCTCTAGTATTATACGTTCAAATATAGTTGGATTTTTAAGGATATTCGCTCCAACACAAAAAAAGGTGGCTTTAGCATCGTATTTTTTTAACTCGTCTAAAACCCACTCAGTAAGCCCCGAAATAGGACCATCATCAAATGTTAAATAAATAATTTTTTCGGAAGTGTTAATTTTCCAAATAGCTTTTGGATAAATTAATTTAAGGAAAGATCTTGGTTGTATGAGAAGTAAATTTTTCAAAACCATTAGATTTTTTAGCCACATAGAACATCTTGCTAAGCAAACAGCCTAATGTCCTATGTGGTTAAATATTACTGCATCTGAGGCATTTCTTGCCCTTCAGGCGCTAATTCCTCTGCTGGAATAATAGCCGAAAGTCGAGAAATAAATTCTTTTGATAATGCCTCTTGTTTAAATTGTTGAGACATGCCTGTTAATCGTTTCATGATCTCTTTGCACTGACCAACTTCTCGGCCAAATGCAACTCGGTGCGCGGGTTTTTGTGCATTATAAATTTTAAGATCTCCTTCAAAAATATCAAATAGTTTTTTAGCTAACTCATTCGCTTTTTTAATTTCTCCTATTTGATAATAACCTGCACAAATTGTAAAAATAGTAGCATCGTAAGGAATATTTTCGTCAGGCATAACTTCTAAACACTTATCTAAAATCGCTTTCGCTTTTTTATTTTTGCCTTCGTTAATTAATGCTCCGGCTAAAACGCCCATTTGCATACGTAAATTACCCGTCATTCGAATACAATTTTCGTCAAGGTTAATTCCTTTTTTATCCATTCCGCCCCATAAAAACTTATTCATAATATTATCATACATCGCTTCCGTATTTACACGGCCGCCTTGTGCTTCTTCCATATCGGTTTGTTTAATAGGCACAAAACGGTAAGCTAAACCTTCTAATTGGAAATATTTTTTTAATCCAACATAAGCCTCATCACCTGTGGTTACTGCAAAATAAATTGGGCGATCCCACTTTGTATTTGCCACAAGATCTAATACCATTAGATCATTTTTTGTAACGTAACCTCTTCCACCCATATCCCAGCTAATTCTTTTTGCTAAGCGTGCTGTATCCTTTACCGAAACAACTTTGTTTTTCATTACCTTTAAACTGTCTACATTAATGTAAAAGTTTTTAGTAGGAATAACATCTATAAGTTCTCCTCCGTTATCATATTTACTTGCAGGATCATCGCTAAGCGCTTGCGCTAAGGCTTCTTTTAAATTCATTGGTTTAGAGTTTTGGCTATTAATAACCAAGTATTCTAATTTAGATGCTTCTAATTTCTCTTCCGGAATTGTAAATGGAACCGGCTTACTATCATAAGCAGCTCTGCGCATTTGTTTAATGTACCAATCGGTTTGTAATAAACTTAAATTCACAACACGTACATCTGTTCTAATACCTTCTACTTCTTGAGCATACCAAAGAGGGAAAGTATCGTTATCACCATTAGTAAATAAAATTGCATTTGGCGCACAACTTTGTAAGTAGTTAATGGCGCAATCGCGAGACATTGTTCTTAAAGAACGGTCGTGGTCATTCCAACCTTCTTTAGCCATAATTACAGGCACAACCATACTTAATGCAGTTGAACCAATGGCCATTCCCATTGTGGCAGTTTTTTTACTTAAAAAGTCGTATAAAAATAAAACGCCAAAACCTATCCAAATAGCAAAGGCATAAAAACTGCCGGCATAGGCGTAATCACGTTCACGCGGCTGGTAAGGTGTTTGATTTAAATAAATAACAATTGCTAAACCGGTTAATAAAAAGAAACTTAAAACTATCCAGGCATCTGGCTTATTGCGTTTAAAGTGAAAGAACATTCCTAGTAATCCTAAGATAAACGGTAAAGCATAAAAGTGATTTTCTGCAAAATTGTTTTTATCGCGGTAGATTTTTTTGGAAGTATCACTATCCAATAAAAAATCATCAAATCCCTTAATACCCGTAACCCAATTTCCTTCCATGCTGTTTTTCATTAATCCTTGTACATCGTTCTGTCTTCCAACAAAATTCCAAAAGAAATAACGTAAATACATGAACTTGATCTGGTAAGCAACAAAATAAGTTAGGTTGGCGGCCATGGTTGGTATCTCAATAGTAGAAGGCTCTCCATCTCTTCCTTCAACCATTTTGGTTTTATGGTGCTCGGCAATATTACCCCAATATTTGTAAGCCGATTCGTGGTGACTTTGACCACTCCACATACGAGGGAAAACAGTACAAAATTCTTTTTGATATTTAGGAATTGAATTTTTTCTTGAATCAATTACCTTATAATTTTTATTTTTTTCGTCTTTAGCAAAGATCGGATCTCCGCTGCCAAATTCGTTTTTTGAAACTGTTGGTGCATTGTAATACTGACCGTATAAAATTGGCCAATCACCATACTGCTCACGTAATAAATACGATAACATGTTAGGTGCATTTTCAGGATCATTCTCATCCATTGGAGTGTTGGCTTGAGAACGAATTACTAATACAAAAAATGATGAGTAACCAATTAATAATGTTGCAAAACTTAAAAATACAGCGTGAAGTGTAACTGTTTTTTCTTTGAATTTATGAATGGCGTAAAGAATACCACCAAGCATTACTAAACGTGTGAACATGCCACCACCGCTTGGAGCTGTTATGATTGCAAACGCAGCTAACACAACACCTGAGTAAAATCCTATTTTGTAATGTTGCTCTTTTTTATTTAAAGTGTAAAGAATTAAAAAAGTAAGCGATACAATTAAAAGTAAGAAGAAAAATATAGTTCCGGTACTAAAACCTAAACTCATTTTATTGGTGAAGAAAACTTCATAGTCGCTCACAAATTTTACAACCTTTGGTATGATAAGGTTTTGAACAAAGCCTAAAACCATTACCGATGAAATTCCTGCAATAAAGAAACCTTTCCAGCTGAATGTGTATTTTTTAAAGTAAATTACAAAACCTATAGCCGGGATAACTAGTAAATTCAATAAATGGACCCCGATAGAAATACCAATTAAATAACTAATAAGTACTAACCAACGCAAAGCGCTTGTTGGATTAACAGAATCTTCTTCGTCCCATTTTAAAATAGCCCAAAAAACAATTGCTGTAAATAAGGCCGACATCGCGTAAACCTCACCCTCAACGGCGCTAAACCAAAACGAATCAGAAAATGTATAAGCTAATGCCCCAACGATACCTGCGCCTAAAACTGCCCATTGCTGTGGTTTTGCAAGATCTGCAACTTTTTTACCGTAAACTTTAATACCTAAACGGGTAATGGTCCAAAATAAAAATAAAATGGTGAATGAACTTGATAAAGCGCTCATAATATTTACCATCATGGCAGCATTTGCCGGATCGCCACCACCCATTAAAGAGAAAAATCTTCCAACA
>JALHPG010000009.1:42994-56498 GCA_022842625.1 Bacteroidia bacterium
CGGTGGATGACCAACCTCTAATTTATAAGAACAGGCGATGTACTCGCCGCAGTCCCAAAAGCTTGCTGTTGGCTCAATTGTACAACAATACGTGTACGTGGCAATGGCCCAAACCAGCCAGCCAATAATGTTATTTAACTTAATAAATTCCTTTGTCATCATAGATTTAAATCGTGTTTGCGAAGATAGTATTTTACTTGGTTTATTTTAGAACGTTTTTTTGTAAAAAATATTTGAATCAATTAAAAAATTTGTATTTTTGCAGTCTTAAAATTAAAATGCCCGATCGTCTAAGGGCAGGACTTCAGTTTTTGGTTCTGACTATGTTGGTTCGAATCCAGCTCGGGCAACAAAGAAACCCTCTCAGTTTACTGAGAGGGTTTTTTGTTTTCTTTAAGGAGGGAAAGCTTAGTTTTCACGACGAAAAGAAAACAAAAAACCTATTTTTTGCGAAGCAGGGTAAAAGCCCTGTGGGCTTTTGAGCCAGCTGGTGTGAAGCGGTTTCTTTGGGCATTAACTCCGCTAAGGATCAGCTTCAGCTAATCCAATCCCATAAAAAAAGACCTATCAGGTTTTTAAAACCTGACAGGTCTGTATAATTAGTATAGATTTTAATGTTAAAAAAAAGAAATTAACTCTTTTTACGCATACTCACAACAATAGGAACTCCGCTAAAATCGTACTGTTCGCGAATTTTATTTTCTAAAAAACGTTTGTATGACTCGGTTACATATTGTGGTAAGTTGCAATAGAACATAAATAACGGCTCGGTTTTTAACTGAGTAATATATTTAACTTTTATATACTTGCCTTTAACCGCTGGAGGCGGGAATGCTGCCATAACGCCTTGTAAAAAGTCGTTTAACTCGCGAGTAGGTATGTGCTTGATCTTGTTGTTGTATACCATCATGGCCACTTCTACAGCCTTCATAATACGCTGTTTATCAGTTACCGAGATAAAAATGATAGGAATGTCTTTAAAAGGGGCAATACGTTCTCTGATCTTTTCTTCGTATTCTTTAGCGGTACTAGTAGTTTTTTCAACCAGATCCCACTTATTTACAATAATCGCTAGTCCTTTTCTGTTTCTTTCTATTAAACTTAAAATGCTTAGATCTTGCGCCTCAACACCATCTTGCGCATCTATCATTAATAAGCAAACGTCACTATCTTCGATCGCTTTTATTGTTCGTAAAACACTATAAAATTCTAAGTCTTCATGAACCTTAGCTTTTTTGCGCATTCCGGCGGTATCAACCAAATAAAAATCGTGACCAAATTTAGTGTATCGAGAATTAATTGTATCGCGGGTTGTTCCTGCAACATCGGTTACAATATTGCGTTCTTCGCCTAAAAGAGCATTTGTTAAAGATGATTTTCCAACATTAGGACGGCCAACAATGGCTATACGAGGGATGTCGGCCTGTTCGATGGCTTTTTCATCCTTAGGTAATATTTTTATTAAAGCATCAAGCAAGTCGCCGGTTCCACTTCCTGTAATAGCAGAAATTGGAAACACTTCACCTAAACCAAATTGATAAAATTCGGCAGCGTAAGCAGCTTTATCATGGCTATCTACTTTATTCGCAATAACTAAAGCGGGTTTTTTGCTTTTTCTTATTAGGTTCGCCACTTCTGTGTCAAAAGATGTAACACCATCTGTAACATCAGCAACAAATAAAATAGCACTGCATTCCTCTATGGCAATAGCAACTTGTTTGCGAATTTCTCCTTCAAAAATATCATCGCTTCCTTTTATGTACCCACCTGTATCAATTACACTAAATTCAACACCGCACCATTCAGATTTTCCGTAATGGCGATCGCGGGTAACACCGGCAATCTCGTCAACAATGGCTTGACGCGTTTCTGTTAAACGATTAAAAAGTGTTGATTTTCCAACATTCGGTCTTCCTACTATAGCAACAATATTTGGCATAAGGCTGTAAAGTTACTAAAAATCACCTTATGAGCATATTGCAAAATAAACTTGTTTAATGTATATTTGGTTAATGCTTAAAAAGGGCCTCATATTACTTTTTTTTATTGGGAGTTTTGCGAATTTCTTTTCACAAACAAATCCCGAAAGACATCCTGTAACCCCACATGTTAGTCCTTCTTTACGATTTACTGAAAATTTAGGGCAATGGGACGATAAGATCTTATTTAGGACACAATTGGATGGCGGCTTGTTGTTTATGGAAAGAAATTGTTTGACCTTTAATTTTTACGATAAAAAAAAATACCGCAGTTTACACCATGGCGGTATTATGAAAACAAAATATAAAGACATGGATATTAAAAACCATGCCTATAAAATTTACTTTGAAGGATCTAACCCCTCTCCACAAATAGAAAAAGCTCAAATGGGCACTGATTACGAAAATTTTTTTATTGGAAACGATGAAAAAAATGGAAAGGCCATGTAAATAATTACCATCAAATTTGGTTAAAGAATCTATACAATAACATTGATTACGAGGCCATCACATCCGCCAATGGTATAAAATATAATTTTCATGTTAAGCCAAATGCCTCAACGGAAAGTATTAAATTAAGATACGAAGGAATAGATAAAATTCGATTAAAGGAGGGAGCTTTAATTATTAAACTGGATGTGAATGAAATTATTGAGCAAAAACCATATTCCTACCAATTGATAAATGGAAAAGTAAAAGAGGTTAATTGTAATTATAAATTTAAGGACAATATATTAAGTTTTGAGTTTCCGAATGGCTATAATAAAAATTATGAATTGATTATAGATCCGTTGTTAGTTTTTGCTGCGCAATCTGGGTCTACTGCAGATAATTTTGGAATGACCGCCACTTTTGACGCACAAGGAAATTTATATACAGGAGGAACATGTTTTAATAATGGATATCCAGTTACGCCGGGGGCTTATTCAACATCGTTTACAGGGCCTGTTGCAAACGGAAATACAGATGTAGTTGTAACAAAATTTAATCCCACAGGAACAGGTCTATTATTTTCGACCTACATAGGAGGTGCAAGTGCTGAAATTGTAACAAGCTTAATAGTTGATAACAGCAATAATTTATGTTTTTACGGAGCTACAGGTTCTGCTAATTTTCCAATGACCGCAGGTGCATATGATAATACTTTTAATAACGGACTTCCTTTGAGTTTTGTGTTTAACGGAACAACCTTTAACAATGGAACTGACATTTATATAGGCAAATTTAATTCTACAGGAACTACTTTAATGTCATCTACCTATTTGGGGGGGAGTAAAAACGACGGGGTAAATCATGTTAATACACTTAATCCATTACCTCCGCCTAACCCGCCAATACTTGAATACTTACCGGATTCCCTTCAGTACAATTATGGTGATCAATTCCGTGGTGAAATACAAGTAGATGTTTTTAATAACATTTATATAGCGAGCAGCACACGATCTTCAGATTTTCCGGTTACGGCAAATGCTTATGATAATTCTTTGGGCGGCCAGCAAGATGCAATAGTTGCCAAATTTAATCCTGCATTAACTCAATTACTTTACTCTACTTTTTTGGGTGGAGGGCAAAACGATTGTGGTAATTCACTCATTGTAAATAATAATCAGGAAGTTTATATAACCGGAGGCACTTGCAGTCCCAATTTTCCAACTACACCCGGAGCCTATGCAGCAACCTGGTTTGCGGGCATTGCAGATGGATTTATTTCCCATCTCAGTACCACAAGTAATTCTTTATTGCAATCAACATTTGTAGGGTCAGTAGGAAACAATTATGATCAATCATACATTGTTCAAACCGATCGAAATAATAATATTTATGTATATGGTCAATCCTCAGGAAACATGCCTGTTATACCAAGTGGCACCTTGTCTCTTTACAGTAATCCTGGTAAACATCAATTTATTACCCGATTTAACAACACGCTTTCTAATATTAACATGTCAACAGTTTTTGGTAGCAATTCGAATAATAGCGATATTTCGCCTTCTGCTTTTTCGGTTGATAAGTGTGGTAATATTTATCTTTCGGGATGGGGTGGTAATTTTTTGAACAACACACCTATGTCCGGAATGCCTTTACTTAATGCCACTCAAAACTCAACCACCGGGTACGACTTTTATTTAATGGGGCTTTCAGGTAACGCCAGTTCATTACTTTACGGTTCTTATTTTGGGGGAGGGACGAGTCAGGAGCATGTTGACGGCGGAACCTCAAGGTTTGATCCACGCGGCGTGATCTATCAATCTGTTTGTGCGGGTTGCGGTGGTAATGATGATTTTCCGGTAACTGCAGGAGCATGGCCTTTAACCCCCGGAAACCCTAATAACTCTTCAAATTGTAATAACGGGGTTTTTAAAATTAATTTTCAGTTATTGGTTACGGTTTCAACCATTAATACCAATACGGTTTCGGGTTGTTTGCCTTTAACGGTAAGTTTTACAAATGCAACTCCACCCACCGGAACAAATACTTCTTACGTTTGGTATTTAGGAAATGGACAAACCACCACTACAACAATCAATCCTGTAGTTACCTATACCAATCCTGGTACATACACGGTTTCTTTGGTGGTTACTGACCCTGCATCATGTAACATAAAAGATAGTTCTATTACTTTTATTACAGTTTACCCAAGGCCGGTTCCGAATTTTTCTTTGGCAACCACACCTTGTACAAATTCAATTACTACAACTAATTTATCTACCGGCAACTTTACAAACAATCCTTACTCCTGGAACTTTGGCGATGGAAGTCCAGTCAGCACAAGTACTAATCCATCACATACCTATTCTGTAAATGGAAATTACACTGTTTCATTAACAGCAACAGATATTAATGGTTGTAATAATATTTTTACTAATACTGTCTCTATTTTTAACTTTACGCCCGGAGTTGCAAGCGGCTCGGTAATTTGTTCGGGTAATAGCGCCAACATTTCTGCTAGTGGAGGAACGAGTTATACCTGGTCGCCGAGTGCATTAGTAAGTAACACGAGCATTGCTAATCCTGTTGTTACGCCAACAGTTAGTACAATTTATACAGTAACGATTTTAAATAATTCGTTAGGCAACAATTGTTTAAGAACACTAACAACCAGTGTTATTGTAAACCCAAAACCAAATGCAAATTTTAATTACACGATAAACCCATGTGGAGGCGGAGTTTATTTTAATGATCTTTCTGCCGCTAACATAACCGCCTGGCAATGGACATTATCTCCTACCGCTACCAGCACAGTTCAAAATCCTTATAATTTTTACAGTGCAGGCGGCACTCATTCTATTAGCCTGATTGTTACAAACAGTGATGGTTGTAAAGACACTTCATCTCAAATAATTACAGTTGGTATTCCACCAGCCGTTTCTGCAACGGGTGGAAGTTTGATCTGCAAAGGTTATTATGCTCAACTGAGCGCAACCGGGGGTGTATCATATCAGTGGACGCCAACCGTTTCATTAAATCTTCCGTTTACTGCAAATCCTGAAGCTACACCAACCATTAGCACTCAGTATTCTGTAGTTATCACAACTTCTTTAATCGTTAATTCGGTGCCTTGCCAGTTTTTATTAACTACAAATGTAAATGTTACCCAGCCTTCGGTTATTCCCGTTGGTGCAAATGCCAATCCCATTATTGTTACAACAGGCAGTGCCACCACATTAACCTATATAGGTGACCCCGGGGCCATTGTAACCTGGTTGCCTCCCGGCAGTACAACGCCAGGAATAGGCTATACAGTTACTGCTTATCCCGATCGCCCAACTACGTATACGGCCGTAGCCTCATATGGTGCTTGTAAAGAAAGCGCAATAGTAAGTGTTGAAGCTTATTCTGCCGGTTGTTTAGACGGAGATGTTTTTGTACCTAATACTTTTACGCCAAATGGCGATGGTAAAAATGACCTATTATTTGTTAGAGGTTTAAAAGTTGAAGAGATCTATTTTGCAGTTTATAACCGTTGGGGAGAAATGGTTTTTGAAACAAATGATAAAACAAAGGGTTGGGATGGTATTTACAAAGGTAGAGCAGCAGATGTGGGTGTTTTTGGCTGGTATTTAAAAGTTAAGTGCATAAACGGCGAGGAAAGTTTTAAAAAGGGAAATGTAACTTTAGTTCGATAAAGGCATTAAATTTTAAATATTATTTATAAATCATTTAAAAAATTATTACATTTGCCATCCCAAATGGTAGATGTAGCTCAGTTGGTTAGAGCATCGGTTTGTGGTACCGAGGGTCGTGGGTTCGAATCCCATCATTTACCCAACAATTTTAACCTTGCCTTTTAGGCAAGGTTTTTTTATTTCATGAAAAACGTTGAAAACTTGTTTTCATTAGATTGATCATGAAATAAAAAGAAACCCTTTCAAGGGTTTTAAAAATTGTTGTGCAGAAACACGTATGCTTAGGGTTCAGCGGAGCTAATCCAATTATATGTTTATGTTTAAAACCAAAACGTGAGATTGCTTCGTTCCTCGCAATGACGGGAAATAGAATTCTATTAAATAAATAATTCCGATAGCAATCGAAATTTATTCAGAATTGTAATACCTATTTCTTAATGAAAAAATTATTTAACGGTTCGGCAATGGTAGAATTTGGCTGATTTATTTTAAGCAGTTCGCAAATTGTTGGCGCAATTTGAGTAATGCTTGTATAATTATAATTCTCTCCTTTTAGTATCCCGTTTCCGTAAAAAATAACAGGCACATGTGTATCATAATTATAACCCGCACCATGAGTTGTTCCTTTTTCTGAATAATCCATCCAGGCAGGATTGTAAATAAAACAAACATTGCCGCTTAATTTATGATTGTACCCGTTTTGTAATAAAGCCCTATAATCATTTTTTTGAAACGATTGGTTTTTTAAAGTTGTTGAGGTATAAGCCTCTGCTATACCATTAATAGTAATCAAAAATGTGGCCAGATCTTCTTCAACCTCATTTTTGTTTAACTTTAATTTATTGAGTGTTTTATCGTTTATATAAACCTGTTCATTGCAAACATTTGCTAAGAGTAAACTATCGCCATAAGTAGTTTGAAAATAATTTTTTATTTTTTTTATTAGTTTTGCTTCTTTTAAATAACCAGCAGGAATTTTATTGTCTAATAAATGATTTGGTACATCTGCTCCACCATGATCTGCTGTTAAAAAAACCGTGTAATTACCTTTGCCCACTTCTTTATCTAACGTATTAAGCAGCTCTTCTATATTCTTATCTAAGCGTAAATAAATATCTTCCACTTCTACAGCTCTTGATCCGTATGAATGCGCAACAATATCAGTGCTTGAAAAGCTGATGCAAAAAAGATCCGGTTCATCATCTTTACCTAGTTGTTCGTTTTTTAAACATTCAACCGCAATATCCTTGGTAAGGGTGTTGCCGTAAGGTGTAGCTTTTATAATGCCAAATTTATTTTTTTCTATATATGATCTGTATTCATAAGGAAAAACAGCTTTATCTTTTTTGTTTGGCGCACCTTCGTATCTGTTTTCATCCGCTATTGAATTCGTATAAGTTTCAATAGGAAAAAGTGTTGACCATCCTTTTTCTAAATAACTTTTTGTTGATCCTTTTGAATTAAAATTCACCAACCATTTTGGTAATTCTTTTACATACCAGGTAGATGAAATAAAATTTCCTGTTGAATCATCGTACCAAAAAGCAGCATTGGCAGCATGTCCTGCAGGTAAAATAGAACTTCTGTCTTTTAAGGCTACACTAAATACTTTTGCTTTTTGATTAGAACTCATTTTTAATTCGTCACCAATGGTAGAACTTAATTGATTTTTTGGCGACATTAAACCGTTCTTACTTGGCGAACCAACTGTTTTCACGGTTGTGTCTTCGCAGCAATAAATTGCAACCGCAGAATTTTTAACGAACCAATCGTTTGCTATAATGCCGTGCGTGCGCGGCGTTGCACCTGTGTAAATACTGCTGTGACCGGGCCCTGTATAAGTTGGAATATAATTATAATGCGCGTTCTTAAAATAATAACCATCGTTTACTAGCCTTTTAAAACCACCGCTACCATATCGGTTCCAATAACGATAAATATAGTCGTTTCGCATTTGATCAACTACAATACCAACAACTAATTTGGGCTTACCAGATACTGAAACTGCTTTTTTTGTTTGTGAAAAAAATGTTGAGGTGCAAACAACAAGTAAAAGAATTGGCAGAAAAATTAAATGCTTTTTCATGGGAAGGAATTTGTTTTAATCTAATTTTTGAAAGACCGAATTATTGCTTTTAAATTCAGGCACAAGATCTTTCATTCGCTGTACAA
This sequence comes from Bacteroidia bacterium, assembly GCA_022842625.1. GTDB lineage: Bacteria > Bacteroidota > Bacteroidia > B-17B0 > Aurantibacillaceae > Aurantibacillus. The sequence goes on from JALHPG010000009.1 coordinate 51,273, forward strand.
TAAGTTCGTTGTTTTGAGTATTAAATAATTTTATCAGCACGTTAATGATGTTTTTTACTTCTTCGTAATCGTACTCTCTTACCTTACCAATTAATATTTGTTCGTGATGAGTTGGAAGTGTGTTTTCGGTATCCGCTAAGAGTTCTTCGTATAATTTTTCGCCGGGTCGTAGTCCGGTAAAAACAATTTTTATATCGCGGTTTTCTTTTAATCCGGAAAGTAGTATCATCTTTCTTGCCAAGTCGAGTATTTTAACCGATTTGCCCATATTAAAAACAAATATCTCTCCACCTTTGCCAATACTTCCTGCTTCTAACACCAGCTGACTGGCTTCTGGGATGGTCATAAAATAACGTGTAATATCCGGGTGGGTTATAGTAATAGGTCCGCCCTCTTCAATTTGCTTTTTAAATCTTGGTATTACAGAACCGTTAGAGCCAAGCACATTTCCAAAACGTGTAGTAATAAATTTTGTTTGTGATTTTTTGCCTAAACTCTGAATGTATATTTCGGCAATTCGTTTGCTTGCGCCCATAACATTTGTTGGGTTAACTGCTTTATCAGTACTTACAAAAACAAAACGTTCAACCTTAAATTCATTAGCTAGATCGGCGGTATTTTTTGTGCCTAAAATATTTGTGAAAATAGATTCAGATGGATTATTTTCCATCATTGGCACATGCTTATATGCGGCAGCATGAAATACAATTTGTGGTTGAAAGGATTTAAAAACATGTTTTAATCTTTCAACATTTCGTATATCTGCAATTACAACTTCAAAGGCAGTGTCTTTAAACTTCTCATTAAATTCTAATTCTAATTCATGTAATGGACTTTCTGCCTGGTCTAACAAATAGATCTTTTTTGGAGAATAGTTTGCACATTGTCTTGCCAACTCGCTTCCAATACTTCCGGCCGCACCGGTAATTAAAACTACTTTGTTTTTAAGCTGTGCGCTAATAGTAACATCATCTAGTTTAATTGGGTCGCGCTCTAAAAGATCTTCAATTTTTATACTTTTTATTTGATTAAAACTTAATTCACCATTAATCCAATTAGTTACCGGCGGCACGGTTAAAACTTTGACATTATTTTCTAAACAAAGGTCTGTTATTTCGTTTTTCTTTTGCGACGAAATTTTTTGAATGGCTATGATCACTAATTCTATCTCATGCTCTTTTATAAGCTCTGGCATTTTACTTTGCGGATAAATAAAAACACCTTCAATGCTTCTTCCTAATTTATCTTCATCGGCATCTATAAACGCAACTGCTTTATATTTTATGGCAGCATCCCGATCTAGTGTTCGTTTAGTAATTATTCCTGCTTCACCGGCACCATAGATAAGAACATTTATTTTTTCTTTTGTTGGATTTTTAATCTCTGAATACAATGCCTTAACAGCAAGGCGGCTTGTGATCATAACAAACAATGAAACTAACGCATCGATAATTATAACAGAATTGGGAATAAAGTAATAACCCAAAATATAATTTAATGAAATTATGTTTAACGCAAATAGTAAAAAGCTGCCACTTAAAATAACCACAAAAATACGCATGGTATCCCTCGTACTTGTATATCTAACAACCCCTTTGTAAGTTTTAGATATATAAAAAGAAATAAAACGAATACTAAGAACGATCAAAAAGTCGTACGGTAAATTTTGTTTGTCCTGTACGGACATTACCGAATCAAAATAAAAGCGAATAAAAAATGCTAAGGTTAAAGCTAAGGCACAAACAAAAGTGTCAATAAAAAGTATCGACCAGCGAGGTAAATTATATTGCCAAAAGAGTTTAAATAATCTATACATATAGCAGCATAAATTTACTTATTTTTTTTGAGCTTGTATGGTAGAAGTTTGGGCAGGTTTTGTTGCCTCTATTGGTGGAACGAGTTTTAAAGTTGGCTTAAAAGGCTTGTCGGCAGCGATAATTTCGCAGGAGGTGCAAATTTCTTTCCATTTTAATTCCATTTTGCAAGCTGTGGGCTGCACATAAATTTTTTTCATGGTACTGTCCGGCATCATAAATTCCATATCTGTTGCCATTGTTTTTGGACCTTCAAAAGCAAAAGGTTCTTTAAAATAGTCTTCCAAATGAATATCTTTAATGTGAATTTTTTTACCAAACAAAACAGTATAAAGTTCAAAAATGGCTTTAGAAATTTTTATGAATATTAGATTTTTTTGATCGTCGTAAGTGATCTTTACGTTGCCAATAACCTGAGTTTTATAATCAAACGGCCCAACATTAACTAAGGCATCGCATGTAAAATCACTGCTATCAGGTCGGATATTTATTTTTGGATTTTGCACCGTCCAATGGTATTTACCGCTTATTAAAAGAACTTCATAATCATTTGTGCCTTTAATATCGCCTATGGCGGCTATTATTTTATTTACTGCTTCTTCATGCAGTACTACTGAAAAATCATTAATGATAGTTTTTTGTTTTTGGGCAAAAATAGTTAACCCTAAAAAAACAAAAACTGAAAATAGAAGTGATCTGATCATTAAAATATGGCTTGTTACAAATTTAATAATTAATATTCATCAATGCCTTCAAGTGCCTTTTTATAATCAGGATGTTTTAAGAATTTTTCACGTTCAGGATTTTTTGTAAGTCTTAAAAACGCATCAAAATAAGCTTCTTTGGTCATGCTGTCGTAATGGATCGTATTCCATTTTGCCTGCATGGTTTGAAATATATTTAGAAGGATCAATAAAAATAAGACGGTATAAACGACCTTTCTTTTTATGGTATTATAGTTTTGAACATGTGAAATAAACGCGGCAAATGGGAGGGCTAAAAGCGGGTAAATGTCTATTAAAGCTCTTTGTCCAAAAGAGCCACCATACCACCAACACCACCAAGAAAATACAAGGTATAAATAGAGTAGTGTGAAAAATAAAAAGGAAGAAAATAACGCTTTGTTTTTTTTCTTTAAAAAATAAAATCCAATAAGTGAAAACACCATGATGGGTGAATAGATCAGCCAGCCTTTTCTAAAACTAAAAAGACCATCAATAAAATGAGGGTTGTTAAAATAGAATCTTTCGCCTACATAAGAATTAAAAAAGAAACTTCCGCTTATCCATTTTAAATAGATAAGTTGAGGCAGATAAATTAAGAAGGCAAAAAAAGCGATCAGTAACATTTGTTGATACTGATGAAATAAAAATCTAATTTTTTCAATAAGATCTTTTACAGAATTAACATTATAAAAGATAAAAATCAAAAAAATCAAAATATTTATTGGTCTTATAAGCGTAATTAAACCTCCTGTTATGCCAATGAGGATGGCCAGTTTAAACGTTTGGGTTTGGTGCCACCTAATTGTGAAATATAAAAAAATTGAAATTAAACCGAAGTCTGTTGCATGGGCCATTCCTGCACCATTGGTTAAATAGTAAATTATGTTTGTTCCAAAAATAACGGACAATAACGTTATGAAAATAACCTGATCGTTATGGAAGAGTTTTAAGGTTCGAATAAGAAAAATTAAACCAATTAAAAAATAAAATAAAGAGGCAAATTGAATAGCAAAATGATAGGGCTCCGAAAATCCGTTAGTTTCAAAATGAAATACTTTAGAGTACACATGGGCTAAACCAAAAAAAGGTAAATAGGTAATTGCCATTCCCATATTTACCTTGATCACTTTAACACCGTTATCTAATCTGCTTGGCCAGTAATAGCGGTTTTCATTTGTTTGATTTAAGGTGTCATCTAAGAAAGAAAGTGTTAGATCCTGTTCGTAAAATACAGCCGGTAAATAACTGTAATAGCTATTTACATCATGATTAATAATATCACCAGTTTGCCAACGAGTAATATTAAAATTAACCCAGGTAATTGAGATAAGTGTAATAACAATTATCCAATTGGTATTTAAGTGTTTTATTTTTTTTAGGAAGCCCAATAAGATCTTAATTTTTAAAATAAGTGTACTCATTATTCTAAAAGAAGAATAAAAAGAAAAAATGTAAACAATTATTTACATTTTAAAATTTTAAGTACGGCATTAATCCATGAAGACCGCCTTCTCTGCCAAAGCCACTTTCTTTATAACCGCCAAATGGTGAAGTAGGATCGAACTTGTTATAGGTATTTGCCCAAATAACCCCTGCGCGTAATTTTGTTGTTAAGTTAAAGATCTTAGAGCCTTTATCTGTCCAAACACCCGCGCTTAACCCGTAAGGAATGTTATTTGCTTTTTCTATTACTTCTTCAATAGTTCTAAATGTTTGAATAGTTAAAACCGGACCAAAAATTTCTTCCTGAACAACACGGTTGCTTTGAGCGGCTCCAATAAATAAGGTTGGTTTACAGAAAAAACCTTTTTTAGGAATTGACGCAGAAGTTTGAAACAATTCTAATCCTTCTTTTGCTCCAATGTCAAGATACTTAGTTATTTTATCTAATTGCTCTTTACTATTGATAGCGCCAATATCTGTATTTTTATCTAATGGGTCGCCAACAATTAAAGTCTCCATTCTTGCTTTTAATTTTTGGATCACTTCATCGGCAACATTTTCCTGTACAAATAATCGAGAGCCTGCACAACAAACATGGCCTTGATTGAAAAAGATGCCATTTACGATTCCTTCCACAGCTTGATTAATTGGCGCGTCGTCAAATACAATATTCGCGGCCTTTCCGCCTAATTCTAAAGTTGCTTTTTTGTTAGATCCTGCAATTGCTTTTTGAATTATTTTTCCAACATCGGTACTTCCGGTAAAAGCTACTTTGCTAACGTTTGGGTGATTAACCATTGCAGCACCTGTGTCGCCAAAGCCTGTAATAATATTTACAACACCGGGTGGTAGATCGCACTCTTGGATTATCTCTGCTAATTTTAATGCGGTTAAGGGTGTGCTTTCTGCAGGCTTTAAAACTACCGTATTGCCCGTTGCCAAAGCAGGAGCTATTTTCCATGCAGCCATTAGTAATGGAAAATTCCATGGAATTATTTGTGCGGCAACACCAAGCGATTCAGGCTTTCTATTGGGAAAAGCGTATTCTAATTTATCTGCCCAGCCTGCGTAATAAAAAAAATGATTTGCAGCAGTTGGCACATCAAAATCTCTGCTTTCGCGAATTGGCTTTCCGCCATCCATAGTTTCAATAACAGCAAGTTCGCGTGCGCGCTCTTGCATTACACGTGCAATCCTAAAAATATATTTTGCACGTTCTTTTGCCGGCATTTTTTCCAGGTTTT
>JALHPG010000010.1 GCA_022842625.1 Bacteroidia bacterium
GGAATATTAACCATTAATAACGCCTTAGTTTCGGGAGAAGGCAAAATACACGGCACACCCGATAATATTAAAATAGATGGGAAATTTAAAATGTATAACAGCGAAATAAAAGTTGATTATACCAATGTCACTTATAACATTACCGGAGATCTGGAAATAATGCCGGATCAGATTCGTTTTAGCGAATTACTTTTAAAGGAAAAAGGATCAAAAGCAGTTCCGCAAGGAACTTTGAATGGAAATATTTTCCACTCAAATTTCACTAAAATGCAATTAGATTATGATCTTAGTTTTAAAAATATGCTTGTTTTAAATACCTCGGTAAAAGAAAACAAAACATTTTACGGAAAAATATTTAGTACAGGCAATGTTGGTATTTGGGGCTTTTTAAACAATCTACACATGAGTGTTGATGCTACTACAAATAAAAACTCAAAATTCTTTTTACCATTAGACGGGCCTGCAGAAATTGAAGAATCGGATTTTATTCATTTTGTAAAAAAAGATACGCTTACAAAAAAAGTAAACAATTCGTTAACCGGTTTAAGTTTAGACATGTCAATAAAAGCAACGCCGGACCTTGCCGTAAAGATCATTTTAGACAATACCAGTGGCGATGCCCTAAATGTGCAGGGAGACGGAACTATTGACATGAAAATAAGCACCCTTGGAAAATTTGAGATGTTTGGCGATTACATTATTTCTGAAGGAGATTATTTATTTACGCTTGAAAATGTAATTAATAAAAAATTCGAGATTGATGCCGGCAGTACAATATCCTGGAGCGGTAATCCCTTAAATGCCGAAATTAATATTGCCACCAGCTACAGGCAAAGAGCTTCTGTTGCAGCTTTGCTTAACGATACAACCGGCAAATATAAGGGCAGGTTTCCTGTAGACTGTAAATTACTAATTACAAATAAATTATTTTCTCCAAACATTAATTTCGCAATCGATTTCCCTAGTTTGGACGCGACGTCAAAATCTAGAATAGCAAATGTCTTAAGCGATGAGGCTGAATTAAACAGACAAGTATTTTCATTTTTATTATTTAGAAGCTTTGTAACTCCGCAAATATATAATACTAATGGTGGCGGTGTAACTGCAGGAGGAGCTGCTGCCTCAACCGGCAGTGAAATGTTAAGCAACCGAATGAGCGAATTTTTAAATACCTATTTTGGAAATTTAACAGGCATTCGAGATTTGCAAGTGGGAGTAAATTATCGTGCAGGAAGTCAAACTAACCAAGAGGTTGATCTGGCTTTGAGTAAACAATTTTTAAATAATAAAATTACTGTGGATGGGAATTTTGGAGTAAACAACAGCAACCAAAAAAACTCAAGTGGGTTAATAGGTGATGTTAATATCGATTATAAATTATCAGACGACGGAAGATACAGAGTGAAAGGCTTTAACAGAAGTAACGACAACACACAAATTACAACAACAGGAGGGCCATACACGCAAGGCGTTGGATTTTTTTATAGAGAAGAGTTTGAAACCTTTAACCAATTGTTTGCGCGGTATCTAAAAAAGATAAAAAAGAACGATACTACAAAAGAAAAAGACTCGGGCAGCAAATAAAAATTAATTTTTCGCCGCCTCAATATTTAGCTTTTCAGCATTTAACTTTACGCCTGTAAAAATTATGATCAGAGAGAAAAATATGATCACATGCGCAAGATCTTTGTAATTAAACCATTCGTGTATCGAAAATTTAAGGGAGTGGACAATAATTGAAAGAAAAGAAACACCAATTCCTGTAACTACTAATCTGCTGCCTTTCTCTTTTGTTCTGATGTAAAAAATTAGATGTACTATAAAAGAAAATAAAAGTACAATTCCGGCATGAACTTTTATGATCAAAAAATTATTTCTAACAAGTGTAAATATTAATAAAGATGCTATCCATAGCATGATAAGATACATTACTTTTTTATTTGGATTTACTCTATCAACCGAATTATAAATAAAAGGAGCTTTAAAGCAAAAATAGATCGAAATAAGGCTAAATGCATTCATAATATAAAAAACAACATCAAAAAAAACATCGCCTAATTGATAGTGAACAGCATGAGCGGTAGAACCAAAACAACTGCTTATGCCAACCAAAAGAACAAACCATGCCCAAGAGTTTGCATAACTATTATTGAATTTTGAAAGTTGATTAAAACAAAAAATACTAAAAATAAAGATCATCAAATTGGTGATGATAGTCATTGGTTCAAAAATTATGGAACCGAAAAGAGTAATGTATGTGTAATCGAAATTCAAATAGGGCGTAAAAATAACTATATAATTTAATTGTAAAAAAATTAAATCTCAGTTTCTTCATCCTTTTTAAAGATCCCGGTAATTTTCTCTGTGAACTGCTTAACTTTTTCGATATTTTGCTCAAGAGAAGAGGTTGTCATATCACTAATCCTGCCATCTTGCAATGCTTTTGAGATTTCGGGATAAAAAACAGCGAAGCTGGTAAATTCATGGTTTTTATTCAATTTTTTAGCCATTTCATCTACATGAAAATCATAACTAACGGTTTGTTTTCGGGCAGTTACTAATATAAATAGATCGTCTTCTTTTGGATGTGTGATCAGATCAAAATCTTCAAAATTTTCAATTGTTTTATATTTAAAAAATACTTTTTTCTTATCTCCAATTTCACTGCTAAAACAGTCTAAAGTATTCTCAAAACCATATATATAAGAATCACCTCCAATTTGCTTTAAAACATTGTTTAACCTGCTTATCAATCTAATAAAGCCATTTTCTAATTCGGCATTAGGCGTTAAAACAACAATAATGCGTTTAAATGTATTTAATGGTTGTAATATTTTTGAAATAATAACAGCTTGTTTTGATTTGTTTAAAAGGTTTTCTGAAATGTTACCGAATATTAAATTTGAAGCGCCGTGTTGTGCTTTAAAACTTATTAAAATATCGGTAATGTTATAAGCTTTGGCTGTTCTTATAATTCCATCTACAATACTAAGATCAACCTTTTTTAAAACCTCAACTTTTTTATCACCACTCGAAATCTGTTCAACTGCACCTTCAATTACTTTTCTTACAACATTTAGTTTTTCATCAGCATCAGCATCATCTTCTACAATAGATAATGGATAAATTGCCTCGTTAGACTTTTGATCTTTTATTAAAAGTGCAAAATCAATTAATCGTTGAATGTTTTCGGGATTACTAACCGGAATTAATATTCGTTCTATCTTGTCGCCGGTTTTTCTAATAACATCTTTCTCAATAACTGCAATTTGTCTGGCCGCTCTTTCGCTTACAAATGAACTAACCAAGCAAGAAATTAAAATTAAAATAATAGTTGCATTAATAATATTTTGATCAAACAAACCAATATCAAATCCAACTTTTATTATAGCCAATGTTGCTGCCGCATGAGAAACACTTAAACCAAAAATAATATTTCGTTCGGGCTTACTGAACTTATAAATAAATGCGGTTAACCAGGCAGCAAAATATTTAGTTAATAAACCAACAACACATAGAATTCCGGCAAACAATAAAGCTTCGCTTCCTTTAAAAAACAATTTAAGGTCAACCAACATTCCGGCACTAATTAAAAAGAAAGGGATAAATAAAGTATTACCAATAAATACGATCCTATTCATTAAAATACTGTTGTGAGGTATTACTTTGTTTAAACCCAAGCCTGCTAAAAATGCCCCAATAATTGGCTCTACCCCTGCCAGCTCACTTAAAAATCCCGAAATAAAAACTACAGCTAATACATAAATGTAATGCGAACTGGCTTGCGCCTCAATATTCCTAAAAAACCAGCGACTTATTTTTGGTAATAAATATAATGTTGAGAAAAATAATAAACCTAGTGAAACAATTATTTTTATCCAAAAGGCGCCATTCATTTCGCCGGTAACTACATTTGTAATTATACCTAACAATATTAAAACTGCAGAATCGGTAATAATGGTACCGCCAAAGGTTATTTGTACAGCACGGTTCTTAACAATACCCATGTTACTTACTATGGGATAGCTTAACAAGGTATGAGTACTGAACATGCTAGCCAATAATACCGATGACCATAAAGAAAAATGAAAAACATAAATACAAACAAAATAACCTAATACTATAGGGACTAAAAATGTTAGCGCGCCAAATACAATACTTTTGCTTCGGTTTTGTCTAAACTCCTGCATATCTATTTCTAATCCTGCAAGGAACATGATGTAAAGTAGTCCTGTTTTTGATAACAACTCAAAGCTATTGGTTGACTCGATGATATGAAGCGAATTTGGACCAATAAAAACACCGGCAATAATTAAACCTATTATTCCCGGAATTTTAAAACGTTTAAATAAAAGTGGTGAGAATAAAATTATTAATAAAGTTAACGCAAGAATAAGAACCGGATTTTTTACAGGCAAGTAATGACTGAAAAACTGTTGCAGATTGAATAAATAATTTTGGAGGTTGTTCATTCTGTTAATCCTCCTGATCTTTTGGTTCTAACAAATACCTGCTTTTTGTTCCATTAACTAGTCTGTAAATAGATGGAACCTTTAAATTATAACGAATTCCAAAACTAAAACACAGATCCATTATATTTAAAGGATTTTCAAAATCTGATTTTCCGATTCTCATTTTATACTCACCAAATACACTAACTTGTTTAATAAATTGCTCATAACCGGCTCCAATATTAAATCCCAGCCAATTTGTTCTTGCAATTTCGTTTTTCTTGTATTTATTGCTCAAATATAAAAAATCATTTACTCCGGTAAAGTAACCCGAAAACATATTGTAACTTAAACCGGCTATCGGATAAAAATAGGCTTTTGTTTTTTTAAACCTGGCTAATAAATGCATGTTTGCTTCAATTGTTTGGGCTTTGATATCATACCAGGTTGGCTGAATGTCAATTTTTCGATAATAGGTGTATTCCAAACTTCCTCTAAATAATTTTTTACCATATGTAACAGAACCGTTATAACCAATAGCATCATTATTTTGTTTTATATTTCTTGAAAGAAATAAAACACTTCTGGTAAGTCCTCCTCCTATAGCTAAATTAGTTGTGCGCGAATGCGTTTTGATCGGCTTTACAGTTCTTACCTGACAAAAATAACTTTGAATTAAAAAGAAACTGAAAATTATATATAGAATCAATCTAAACATGTTATCACAAATTTAATCAAAAAACACTTTAAACACAGGGCTAGCCTAAATTTTGTTAATACCACTTTTAAATGCCAAAAACTATAAGTAATTTTATAGCAATGAAAAGAATTGTAGGTTTAGTTTTATTGATATTAGTTGCGTTTGGTTACTCTAAGGCCCAAACGGTTACTGCAAAACCGGCTAACCCCACTTTAATTCAATTTTCGGGTGTTGTTCTAGATCAGGATAGCCTTACTCCTATTCCATTTGTTTCTATATTAATAAAAGGTACAGGAAGAGGAACAATCTGTAATTTTCAGGGTTTTTTTAGCCTAATTGTTAACCCGGGCGACGAGTTAGAATTCCATTCGGTTAGTCATAAATACAGAAGTTACAAGATCGCCGATACGATCACTCAAAAATATTATTATGCCATTCAGATCCTAACAAAAGATACATTTCAATTAGCTGAAATAGATGTTTATCCATGGCCATCTAAAGAAGATTTTAAAAGGGCTTTCCTTGCCTTAGATCTAAATGATACAGATTTTGACAGGGCGGATAAAAATCTTCAAAAAGAGGCTTTAACCTATTTAGAAAGAAATCAAACTGCAAGTGCCTCTGAAAATTACAGATATGTAATGCAAGCTTATTACACTAAAGTTTATACAAGTGGTCAGGCTCCAAGCATGACTTTACTTAACCCTGTAGCTTGGGCTCAATTTATTGATGCTTGGCGTAAAGGAAAATTCAGTAATAAGAAAAAGAAAAAATAGATTTAGTTATTTAATTTCTTTTTACTTTTTTTCAATTGTTTTTTAAAGGCTCTTTTTTGGCGACGATCTTCTTTTTTATTTCCCTTATTAATTTTGGCGCTTGGCTTATCCTTGCCTTTTTTATTTAAATAAGGGTTGTAGGCATCTTTAGAGGTGCGATGTCTGCGCCAAATGCGTTTGCGTTCTCTTTTCTGTTTAAACATATCATTATTTTGCGATGATACTTCATTAAAAGAAAAAACAAATAAAAAAATTAAAGCTGCTAAAATAAGTCGTTTCATTTCCCTGAGGTTATAGAATTCCTTCTACAAATAACGCCCTTTAAACAATAAGATACCCTAACCCGCAAAAATGTTTTTAACCGGGTTATTAATATTGCCGAAATTAGATTGGCTTTAGTTTGGTATACCCATGTTTTATTTGCAAAAAATAAAAAAGCCCTTTTCGGGAATCGAAAAGGGCTTTTAAAATTATAAAAGATCAAATTATTTTTTCGGAGCAGCAGCTTTTGCAGGTGCAGCAGCAGCTTTTGCAGGCGCAGCAGTACTTGCTGCTTTAGCAGGCTCTTCTGCAACAACGGCACGAGTTGTGTCAACACTAATTACAGAAATGTTTTTTGGGTGTAAAACTGTGATGCCATCGATGTTAATATCACCAACAGAAATTGATTTTCCAATTCCTAATTTATCAATACTAAGATCGATACTTTCAGGTAATTTAGAAATTAACCCTTTAACTTTTAACTTACGTAATTTTACATTTAGTTTACCACCGGCTTTAACACCTTCTGACTGACCTACTGCTTTAACAGGTAATTGAACCGAAACCGGTTTATCTTCACTTACCATTAAAAAGTCAGCATGAATTAATTTATCGTTAATTTTATGGTATTGTGCTTCTTGTAATACAGTTTTGTATTTTTTACCATCAACATCAATTTCAACCAAACTTGTTTCAGGAGTGAAAATAATGTTTTTAAAATTACGAATGTCTGTACTAAAGTGAATTTGCTCACCTGCTCCATAAATTACACATGGAACGTGACCCTTAGCTCTTACAGCCGTAGCATCAACCTTCCCTACGTTCGCACGTAACGAACCGCTCAAAGATACTGTTTTCATTTTTTTTGTTTTTTTTATTAGAGTTAAGAATTTGCCCGTTTCAAAATCTTTTCCTCTGTTTATTTATTTTTACGGGTTTTTAAATTATAAAATTGCTGCTAATTGACTCGTAATTTTGAACACTATTAATTACTTTGGCAAATAGATCGGCAACACTTAATACTCTTATCTTAGAACTATCCTGTCTTAACGGAATAGAATCTGTAACAATTAATTCGATCAATTTAGAATTTTCAATATTATCGTAGGCTTTGCCAGAAAGAACAGGATGCGTACAAACTGCTCTAACACTTAAAGCACCTTTATCCATCATCATTTCAGCAGCTTTGCATAAAGTACCGCCTGTATCTACCAAGTCATCCACTAAAACAATATTTCTTCCTTCAATTTCTCCAATAGCAGTCATACTTTCAACCACATTAGCTTTAGCTCTTTGTTTGTAGCAAATAACCATTTCGGCCTTTAAATGCTTTGCATAACTATTAGCGCGCTTACTACCACCCATATCCGGCGCAGCAATGGTTAAGTTGGTAAGATTTAAAGAATTGATGTAAGGTAAAAAAACTGTTGATGCGTATAAATGATCTACCGGAACGTTAAAAAATCCTTGAATTTGATCAGCATGCAGATCCATGGTCATAACACGTGTTGCGCCTGCAACAGCTAACATATCGGCTACTAATTTAGCGCCAATTGCTACGCGGGGTTTGTCTTTGCGATCCTGACGAGCATAACCAAAATAAGGTAATACCGCCACAATGTGCCTTGCGCTTGCGCGTTTAGCAGCATCAATCAACAAAAGCATTTCCATTAAATTATCTGCCGGCGGCATAGTACTTTGAATAATATAAACACTTTGCCCACGAATACTTTCTTCGTAAGAAGCCTGCAATTCACCGTCGCTAAAGCGATAATGTTCTACTTTACCTAATGCTTGTCCGTACGAAGCAGCAATTTTTTTTGCTAAGTCTTCGGATGCAATACCTGAGAATAATCTAACTTGTGATTCCATTTTTTTAAGGAACGCAAATATAGGGTTTTTTATGGTTTTAACAAGATTTTATGGGATTTTTAGGAGGTTTATTTTGCGATATTAAAAACAAAAGTTAGCTTTGCCCTCCCATTATTAAGCCTATTTGCCTTATGGCAAGGTTAAGTTGGGTAAAAAATGCCTTTGTGGCGGAATTGGTAGACGCGCTGGTCTCAAACACCAGTAACTTCACGGTTGTGTCGGTTCGAGTCCGACCGGAGGTACTAGGCCGGTCTTATCTTCTAAATTAGATAAGACCGGCTTTTTTATTTCCCCTGAATCATTTGATAATTGCGAAGTTAGCTCAATGACCGAATTTATTTTCTCGGTTCGATAATGCTCTATTTTCACGTCATAGACTACTCCTTGCGGAAACAGCGTATTTTGAAACGTTTGTTTTTGGTAGTAATCTCCACAAGCCCACGCTGACGGGAGATTACAGGCTAATCTCGATGTAAAATCAATCAATTCTTTAGGGTTCGATAATTTTTGGTCGAGCTTTTCGTAAGCCTTCACCAAGTCCTCTTTTTGCTTGGCAAAAATCACCGAAAATTCTTGGTAAATATCAAAGGCTACCTTGCCAATGGCGTGGTTCTTTCTTAAAGTAAAGTACTCTTCTTCTATCGCATTAATTTGCAAGGAAAGGGCTTTTTTCTCGCTTGTGTTCGCTTCTGTGCAGAAATCCCACACATAGTGCAAATGAGCTTTTAATGGCTCCGTGTGGAGCGTTTCTACCGAATATTTCTTTAAGAATTCTTGGAATTTATCGTGCATGATTTTCACACTTCGGTTTATACCAATTCCAATCTTGTTTACCTTATAATAATAAAGCCCTTTCTTTTTTACGATATACCCTGTATAAGGATAACCTGTGTCCGCATCTTTTACAAAGACTTTCAATGGTAGGTTATCATTGGCTTTGTTGACCTTAAATCCGGAAGTAGTTTTTAATTCGTTTGCTTTTAAAAATAACTCCTCGCTGATTAATGCAGGGTGCTTGCCTTTTACCAATTCTCCGTTCAGTAAATTGTGCGACATCTTTCCGCAGTAAAACGGATTCTTAAAAATTTCAGCCAGCGTTTGTTTGGGAACTGTTAGTCCTCGCACTTTTAATCGCTCAATGATTTGTTCTATCGTCATCCCGATAGCTCGGTATTCAAAGGCTTCTTTGATTAGCCCTCCTTTTTCATTAATGATAATGGTTTGCGTTGGTGCACCTTTTACAAATTCATAACCGGTAGGTGCGTTGCCAATCCATTCTCCTCTCAATAATTTTTCACGCATCCCATCAATGGTTTTTTGTCTGCGTAAATCATTATCATATTTACTAAAGATGAACTGAATGTTTTGTTGCAATGCTCCTGCATGTGAGTTGGTATCTATTGGCTGAGTAACCGCCATAATATTGATGCCCACTTTCTTTAACTCACCCGCTATATAAATTGCACTATCTCCTGTTCTGCTAAAGCGGTCTAAACTATACACCAAGATGTAGCTAATTTTCTCTTTGCTTGCTTTTACAAACTTGAGCATACGATTAAATTCCTTTCGCTCATCACTCTTGGCACTTTCATAAGTTCCACCAAAGTAGCCTTTAATCACAAGACTATTTTTTCTAGCGTAATCATCGCAGTATTTTTTCTGCCACTCTAAACTTTGGTTCGTATCCATTTGCTCTTTGGAACTTACCCTTGTATAGATCACACAATTTTGAACGCCTGTTTCTTTTGCCTCGGTGTTTTTCCCTTTAGCAAATTTTTTAAGCAGCGTCTCGTTGTTCAGAGAATTCTTCTCCTTCATGGTTGCCTCCTTTCAATTGTTTTATTTTTGACTGACTATGTTTTTGTTTCATGTATAACTCATAAAATAGCATGGATAATTTCTCCAATGATTTTATAGTTGCCTGTGCTTCTTCATCTGTGTACTTTTCAAAGCCTTTGTATGACCTCAGTTCGGCTATGGTCATTCTTCTCAATATTTTCTCTTTCTTCTCCGACATACGCCTCCCTTCTTATTCCTGATTCTTAACTTTAATGAACTTGTATTTACGTTTTGCTCCGGGACGATTATTCTCAATCATAATCGTAGTGGGTTCATCTTGACGAATGCGGATTTCTTTTCCTTTCTTATCAATCAAAATAAAATCCTTGTACTCTTTTTCTAAAAAGATTTGCATCACTTCCTGAAGTGTCGATTTTGATTTAGCAATTTCAATGGGCTCTTCTTTTTTCGATTTAAAGAACACATGAATCTTTTGAAAATCTCCTTCCATCACATAGTACAATAAATTAGCTTCTTGCTTGGTGTATAAAAACAATCCACTGAAATACTCAACTAAGTAGTCTTCTAAAATGTAAGCATAAACAATGTTGGTGATGTTGATTCTTATTTGAGAATTGAATTCAATTTTGTGTAAGATTTCTTTTGGGTACAAATGTTCGTTGGATTTTAAAAAGGGAATCCACTCACCATCTTTAAAAAGAATAATTGATACAGACTCTCTTGTAGCAATTGCTTCTGCTATCAAAATGTGTAGGAAATGAAAATTGAATCCTTCCAAATTAAAGTCTTCATTATTATAGCCACCGGATTTTAAGAACTCAATAAACTCTGCTTTGTCTTCTCCCTCATAATTTTCTAGCTTACTTATATTTTTCGCCATGTTATCATAGAGTTCTTTCATGGGAACATTCTCAAAAATATCATCAGCTATTTTTTTAATGGCTTCAATACTCACTCCAAACGAGCGCAATTCATCTACTACTTTGATCCAAATAAAATCGGTAAAGCTGAACTTACGATTGTGTTCTTTATTTTCTCTTCCAAAACGTATAATGCCTTTTTCATCCCAGTGATTAATTACCCTATAATTAATACCTGTATCTTTTGCACTTAAGCGTTCTTCATTAATTACCTCATACAACTCAGCCAGCTTATCAAAGCTGCGTGTATCTACAAACTCATCTAATTTTAATGAAAACATCTTTTCCTCCTTCTTTTTTAGTTAAACTGTTATCGTATTTTATTATACACAAATGTAAGACAATTAAAACCTATTTTCCAAGTCAAAAATCGTAAATAATCGACCATAAAAGCTAAAGTTGCTAAAATCAGGCAGTTAAATAATTACATTGAAAATCAATATAATATGATAATAAAAGTAAAGAAATGACCACGGGAGGATAAAAAAAGGTCAGGAACTATTGCGGGATTAATTGGGGATGACTACATTTGTATTAAGAACAGTATAAGAACGAATTAAGAACACTATAAGACAAACATAAGAACTCTGTTAACCGAAATAAAGAACTCTATGAGAACGGATTGTGGAGTGGTTGTGTTTGCATTATTAAAGAGCGTTTTTGATTCAAATAACAGCTAATTTGATAGTGAAATGAAGGAATTATTGATGAATTACTTAAACCAAGTGGTGTTGGAACAACTCAGCAAAGCTGAATTGATTAAAAAAGTAATGGAATTTCAGGAGCGTGATAAGGAATTGATGGATAAGCTCACGGATTTTTATAATTCAAAGCGTGAAGCAGATAAAAACCACAAAGAAGATTTAAAACAATACAAGAAACGTATTGAAGAACTCATTAAAGAGATGTCTTTATACCAAGTTGAAGCGGAACACTACAAGCGTATTGCTGATTTAAAGCTTGGCAACTCCTACAACTTAAATGCTACTTGGATTGATAAGATTGTTTATGTTTTAAAAGAAGCCGGAAGGCCTTTACGATCATCTGAAATTATTGAAGTTTTAAAACGTAACGATATAAAGTTCCGGGTGCTGACGGATCATCAAAAAGGCTTATCGGCACACTTGACCAAAGCTATGAAATACGGAAGGATAATTGGCTCCAAACAGAAAGGACAGAACGGTTATATCTTCTCTTTACCGGAATAATATCGAAGTGGGAAATAAAACTTAGATTGAATTTTGTTGCAAAAATTTAATATTATGAAACAAAACGAATCTAACACGCCTAAAGTACAGCTAAAGGCGTATTCCTTTAAGGAAGTTGCAGTATTGTATGAAGTGAGCCCGAGAACACTTCATACATGGTTATCTCCATTTAAAAATGAAATCGGTCAAAAAATTGGTTGGTATTATACGCCCAAACAAATGAAGATAATTTTTGAAAAACTTGGTCTTCCTGATTCATTCGATCTGAATTAGATGATCATAAAACAAACGGCAATATTTTAAAATATTGCCGTTTGTTTCAAGTTAGTTAAAATTGAATTTTACTTCTATCGGTTATTTCAAGATCGTAGGGCACTCCGAAATGCTCAAATATTATTTCTACTTGTTTAATTGAATAGTACTGCCCAACTCTTTTGCCAATTTTATCCTTTATAGATGTGAGCCACCGATTTAACGTAGGATGGCTTACCGTGTAAATTATCGATAACTCACTTGGCATGTAGGGTTTTACTCTAATTGCATTTTCTGTTTTCATAATTTGTTTTTTTAATTCAAAACAAAATTCCAAAAACCTTCAATACCTAATTCCTAAAACGTAACAAAACTGAAGCATGTCGCATGTAATTGCAATAAACAGCTACTTTTTTGAAGCTTTTATATCAAAACGTAATCTTTATGAATTAATTTCTCAACAAAATTCTTAAAGAAAAGTGCAGAAAGTTGCAATTTAAAGCAGTATAGTGCAGAAAATTGCAGAAGTCGGAAATGGGTTGTGTAGTCCGTTATAGTTTTGCTCTCAGAAATCATAAGAGATGGAAGCACTAATTAAAATACATCCTGAAGCAATTAAATCGTTGGTTAATTTATCTTGGGAATATGCAAATAACAATCTGTTCGAAAAGTGTTTGTTGTGTGATGATGAAAAGGAATATATAAAAGACTGCATAAAGCAATATTACTGGGCTATTCCTGCTGATAAATTCTGCGAAATTTCCGGACAATACTTTGATGCTTTTTGTGCCAAAGTTCTTCATGCGAAAGCATATTTTGATAAGGGCGAAGATTGGAATATGATTGATCCTGCTTATGGATTCCTATTAAGATTTGAATTAGGATCAAGCTGTTTGCTAGTAAAAGAAATTTAAAAAAAACTGTTCTTCGAGGTTAAATAGAGGGATGTGAAGGTTGATATGTGATGCTGAGTGGGAAGAAGAACCAAGGGCTGAGAATGATTATTTCTCAGCCTTTTTTAAATAAATATGTTAATCCAATCAACATTAAATAAGAACATGTTGATTTATTTGATTTTTTTCAACATATTTACTCTAAACCATAAAGTTTAATGATTTAACACTGGTAATTATTCCCCACAAAATATCTTCAAATCAGCTCCTATGGAAGAAACTGAAGCCCAAGTAGAGCGAAGAAGGTAAACCAATTGCAATACTTCAGGTTTTAAATTCGATATATTTTTTGCAAGCTCCTTTTCTAGCTCTTTTTTTGATAGGGTCTTACCTGTTACAATAATAACTTGCTTTTTTGTTTCTGGATTAGAGATCATTTTTTGATAAAGGGAAATAAAGTCAGTCGCATTTTTTGATCCTTTTAAAATACGCTTTGGCACAGTTCCAATTTTCTTGTGACGCCAACTGCCATCCCATTTCGTTATCTTTTTAGATAAAGGCTTATCGTTGAAAGGCGAAAGCATATCAAGATTTTTTACTGCTTGGCCACATACTTCTTGAAATGCACTAGCAGATACTTTAGAATCGCCCCCTTTGGCATGTATTAGCACTATTAGTTTTTCCTTTTCCTTTATTCCGATAAAATCTGCGCTTTCATCATTCAAATCATCACAAACTAAATAGTCAAAATCCAAGTGCTTTTTAATAGCTGCTTTATCTAAATAGCCTTCTCCTCCTCTTTCAATTAAACCAAACAATGTATTTTTATTCCACGTGGTTTTAAGTGCCTTTAATTTTGTACCTCCTTTTTCTGACTTTATATTTCCCAAATCTTTAATAGGGATTAGTAATTTTACTATATCCAAATCATTACTTCTAGCACTCAAATTAATTTTTGGCGAATAAAAGTGCCCGTTCACGTAGAATGCTTCACATTTATCCGTTATTATACGAAATAATTGCTTTTTGTTTACATAGCTGATGATACTCTCTTTGGTGCTTTTCTCGGTAATAGAATTCGCGAGCTCATCTGACTCAATAATAAATATATTCCTCCTTGAGTCAAATTTTACTGAACAATCAAACTCTTTCATTTTATCGGACACAGAAATCGAAAGCTTAAACTGTCCCATATTAACTTCACTTGCTACATCTATAAATTCGAATTTATACCGGTCGTTGTACCTGAAATTGTCATAGTCATCAGGTACTATATCAATAAGGATATTAACAACTTCAAGACTCGTAGGTGTTGGAATAATTTGAGCAAACCTTGATAAATAGGGCAAAGTAAAGGATTTTGCTAAATTAATTTCTGAATGAATGGATTTTAGCCAATCCCAATATTGTTCATAAGGAAGGTAATCGCCTAAATAATCTGATATTTTTGGCCTTGACAAACCAACATATCTTCTGTTAAGACGACTATTTGAATTTACTATAGCCTCGGTATAAGTAGCTACGAAACTATGATCATTTAATGAAACAGAAGAATCTTCAACAGAATAAGCTGAGACGAGTTTCGTTTTAACCACATGTTTTCCAATATCGGAATTAATAGTATTTAAACGAGTTAACCTTTCTTTTTTTGATAATGAGTTTAAAAGTAATTGTTGATTAGGTTCACTCAACACTTCATCCAAGCACTCAGGATAAATACCATCTGAAGAATAATAATAAAGTAAATCATCTATCAAGTGAAAAATAATAATCCCAAATTTTGATTCAAGGAAAAATTCTTCGGATAAATAAGGTGAATTATTAAATGATTGCAAAAAAACTAGCGTTCCATTGGAATTAAGGGGTAATGATTTTATGATTACTGAATTACTGTCAAGAAGTTGACTTAAAATTAAATCTGAAATATCTTTAAAATGCAATGAACTTTTATTAGTTCTTAGTAATACTCGGGTTGGAATAAGAACAGAATTATGATCCAACTTGTTCAATACGCTAATAGCCTTAAATTCGCCATTAAAATAAACCCATTTTATTTTCTCATTTAATTGGGTTGTATCAGAAACATCATATAGTTTTTTATATTGGAAAATGTTGTTATCGTACGCCAAATATTTACTCCAAATAGATTGAATTAACTTATTTGAATTTGAATAAATTATAGCTTTTTTTGAAGCATTTAAAGATATATTTCTGGTAACTCTTCCAATTTGTTGTATTAAGGATCGATGGTTCCCAAATTCTCCAAGAATAACAAGAATTAAAAACTTAGGAAAGTCCACCCCTTCAATTAATTTGTTTTGATGAATAACATAGTCATATTTATCAAGCGTGTCGTATTGAGGAACGTCATTAGTTAGTGAGCTACCTGATGCGAAATTTTCATGAACTCCTAACACCTTCTTTTTTAGTCGTAATAAATTATTTACAACAGCTCTTATATTATCACTGGTATTGCATCTGATTAAGACACGCGCATCCTCTGCTCCAAAACTAAGCCTTTCCTTTTCTATTTCAGAAATAAGAGTATCAAAAGATACATTACTTTTCCAATTGAAAGAATTACTTTTAATTTCAATATCACGAATAACATTTTTTTTAATAGCTTCTTCGTGAGACAAAAAATAGTATTCAGATTTATCTATATTGAATAATTTTAAATCATTTCTAAACGGAGTGGCGCTAAATAATATAATCTTTTTCTCAAGTGATCTAACTGCCTTGGCCCATGTGGGTGCAGGCTCCTTATGCCCTTCATCAAAAATAACAAAATCGACTTCGTTTTTTAAAAAAGCATATTCACTCCCATTTGATTTGTAGCACTCATATAAACTATTTGTTACGCATATCCATATAAACGAATTCTTTCCTCTGTTTTTAATTAATGTTGGAAGCTCTGTATTTGTGAATGCTTTTATTTCTTTATCGATAAGTTTTGATTGGTCAATCGAAATTTTTTTCCAAAATCGATCTTTTATTTCAATTTCAATTTGATTTTTCAGAGCAATAGAAGGAACAACAATAAGAACATTTGCATCCTCTTTTAAAATTCTAGTAATAGTGGCAATAATACCTGTTTTTCCAGATCCCGTTGGGAGTTTAAGAAGAAAGCTTTTTTTTGAGGCAGAACTTAAGTACGCTTCCGCCTCACTGATAGCGTCTTTCTGATGCACCCATAGATTTATTTTATTATAATCAATCACTTAGTTTTGTTTATTATTTAGTCCTCTCCCACGCCTCCAGCACCATACGTTTGGTGCGGTACTCGCCATATTTTTTAATTTCTTTGTCTTTTAATACACGAAATGTTTCTCCCGGAAAATCTGCTCCATAAACATCCTGCGGATCTAAAATATAGCGGAGTTCCTGATCGGTTAAACCATAAAGTTTTGCATAAATGGCATCCAACTCTGCTTTTAAAACTGCCCGCCTTTCCTCATCCCATTTAAATGGAGGTAACTTAATACCTTGTTCACCTATCTCGCACCACTCCGGTGGACTCCATTCATGACCTCCTGTTGCTTTTTTATTTTCTTCCCATTGAGCTTTTATAGTATTACGCAAATCTTCATCTGCCTCTTTCCAAATATCATCTGCAAAGGCTTTTAAATCCCAGCTTGTATAGGTAAGTTCAAAGGTTCTCTTGAAAATAAATGAATATTGTTCTTTCGTAATATCGATATATCTAATTCTTGGGGTTTGTTGCAAAATTACTGGAGGAAAATTTAAATTTACCTTAGACCTTGCAACAAAATCAAACAGTAAAGAATTAATAACTGAAGTCTGCAAAATCAAATCCTTAATATCTTTAATAAATATTTGATATGCTGAGTTAGAAACAACAGATGCTGGTATTATTGATGCTATTGCAGTCCTTTCATTTGTTGAAGCTGAAATATATCGGTAGGATAAATACCAATTATATTCCCATTTCCACTTTTCATTTTTTTCTATAAAAATGTTTTTGTCGCAGAAATATCTTGGCTCTATTTTATACGAAGGATTTTGTTTTTGTGATTCTTAAACATCAACAGCATTTCCTTTATTTTTATCTGCTTGTGATACGCCTTCAAACGATGAATATCGATGATCAAACAGATAAATGAGTTTCGATTCATACAGTGGAAGTGCACCTTCAAAATTTTCATTCTTAAGAAGGTCTGAATCTGAAGACATATTTATCATTCTATGAATTTCAACATCATTACCTTTTTCAGACTCGTCTTTTAATACCCCGTACTTAAATAATTTTTTGTTTAACTCAAATTCAAATTGTGATCGAAATGAAGGACAAACAAGATTATTAGGATTTAATCTTTTTAAGTCTTCATAAGCAAAAGTTAAAAAATCTTTTTCGTTTTGCGCATCATCAATTTCTTTTACATAAAACTTAGCTTTGAACTCCTTTTTTGTTCTTAGCATTTTATTAAATGTAACAACTGAAAATCTAAACTGTCTATGAACTGAGGGGAATATTTTCTTTGCATTTTCAAAGTCAATAATTCTTTCAATATAATTATTCTCCACCGTATATCTAAATAAAGGCGAAAGCGTATCATCTCCAAAAATACCTGATGGGATTACTAAGGCTGCCTTTCCTTTATTATTTACTTTATTTAAAACTAATTCAGTAAATAGAGGATAGGTGTTTAATAGCCCTGCATTACCGTATTTGTATAAATTTTCACATTTAAAATAGTTTATTGATTTATTCGTTTTAATCAAAGCATCTTGATATTCTTTATATAGAGCTGGATTAGAATGTTCTAATTTTTTAATCGCTTTATTTCGCTCCGAAGATTTTGTTATTGAACTAATCTCTTTGCTTTTTGTTGCAAAAAACTCTAAATCTTCGAGATTAATTTTTTCCCAAGGAGGATTACCAAGAACTACATCAAATCCACCTTGTTCAAACACATCAGGGAATTCCAACGACCAATGAAAAAAATTATGCTCTAAACTCAATACGTTTGCCATGCCTACGGCACGTGCTTCTACTCCCCCGGCAGATTGCAAATAGGCTTTTAATTTTTGGCTGCTTGGCGCAGCCGGGTCATCAATTTTATTGTAAGTGTAAAAGAAGGCCGCTGTATATAAATCACAAGCATTTTTATCTTTTTGCAGTTTAGGGTTGTATTTTAACTCGCTGTGTTTTTTACTAATCATTTTCACTTCTTCCAAAGTGTCCTGATTAATGTGGTCTAACTCAGCAAACTTATTGGCAAAATCTTTTTGTTCTTCTTTAAAATCTAATTCTCCCGCTTCAAAGTCGAGGGTAATTTGAGAAGTTTTGTTAAAGTCTTTATTCGCTTTCTTTAATGCCTGACATACCGCTTTATCGTCTCCGGTAACGGGGTTAAATGCTTCATCCGGTATTCCTTTTTTTAGCACAGCTAAATCAGCCACACCAACTAAACTATTTCCGCATCGTATTTTATGATCGAGAAAACTTAATGGTTTTCCGCTATTATGTCCTTCTAACCACAAAGCCAACTTGCACAACTCAACAGCATCGGGGTTCATATCCACCGCATAAATGCAATGTTGTATAGCTTGGCGTAACCAATAACGGTAAACAGATGGGGCTGGGTTTTCCTCACCGCTATCAATGCGTGCCATATACCAAGCTATGGTTCGTGCTGCTGCCAACATAATATGTCCACTACCCGCAGCAGTATCGCACACCTTAAGCTTTAATAAAGCATTTAAACGGTTCTTTTTATCTGTTCCGGCCACTTTTACTCTTTCTTCAATTACCGGAATAAGAGCAGATTTAATGAGTTCATTCACTAAATCAGGACGTGTGTAGTAGGAGCCTGTTGTTTTACGTTCTGTACCACCATGAAATGTAAAATGAATATTTGCTTGGTTTGCAGATTCTAAATACTCAATAACCGGATGTAATTCTAATAAACCTTCGTAAACCGAACCCAATTCCTCCACATCCAATGAACGGTAATTAATAGAAACCAGCATTTTTGTTTCCTTATCCTGAAACTCGTTAAGGTTACGAATACACTCTAACAATACATTGTTACTTATTTGAGCGTCATTAATATCCTTTAATGCCGTTTCGCTAAACAAATCGCCATCTAAGGGCTTAATCCCAATTTTAATGCCGTTGCCGTTGGCTTCAAATAGTAAAAAGGTTTTTAGTAAACCCTGCCATAAATCAGAAAAATCTTTTTCGTACAAGTATCTGTTTTCAGAAAGCTTTCTTAAACGATCAATGCTATAAAAATTTAAATAGATTTGTTTTTGTTTGATGACATCACCTTTCAGTTCATCTGCATCATAAATTAAATCGCGCTCCTCAGTAACCATCAAAAACAAAAGTCGATACACTAATCTTCTTAATTGATCATAATACTGCTTTGGTGTAATGGTTTTATTACGAAGTTTCTCTCTTAATGCTTCGTTTGCCGGATGATGTAAAAAACCATTACCCAAAGCTTGCATCGATTCCTTAACCGCATCACTTAATCCATCTCGGATGCGGTTTCCGGTTTCAATACTCTCCTGATAATATTTTTCAATGATGCTCGCTTCATTAATAAATCGGCTGGCATGAATCAAGCGATACAACAAGGTAAATTCGCTGTACTTATCTTCATCCAACATTCGTTTCAAATCAAACTCCACATAAGTGAGTTTCACTAAACGTCCGCTATCACGAATTAAGCGAAGCAACATTCCATTAGTAGCAAAACCGTATATATGTTCAGTAACATTTAAATATTCCTGTACTGTACCATGTGGAGACAAACGAGAAGTTCCACCACTTGATTTTATATCAAGTGTATTTTTCTCGGGATGTTGTGGATCGTAGAAACCAACTATTTGTGCCGGTAGTCCGTTGATATTATTATCAACATGACTAATGGTGTATGTTTGGCCATTTTCGCCTTTTAATGCTTCTTTTTGTTTTACCAAGTCAAAGCCAATAGATGAAAAGAAATTCTCCATCCATTTACGGGCGAGTGTAGTACCGTATTGATCAGAAGCAGGAAGTGTATTTGATTTTTCGCTGAAGTGTTTCCAGTCTAATTTTATGCGACTCCAACTGTACTCAATCTCATCACGAAGATTAGTACCGGGTTCAAAACCAAAGTCTGTAGGGTTCTTTTGATAGTCAGCCGAAGCAGTCTCCAATTTCTGAAGCACTTCTTCCGAAATAAAATTACCCTGTATGTTTATGCAAGAATACTTCATAGTTAGTTATTTACCTCCGGTAATAAAATATAAATGCCCAGTACATCCATTGGCAAAATAGGTTCAACAACTTTAAATTTATTTCCACTTACTAATTCACGAAAACGCAAATGAGCATTAACCAAATGTGCAGCACGTTTAAGTGCATAAGGATCGGTAACCGAACGAAATTTCTTTTCATCAATAATCCAAGGCAATTCCTCTTCTAACCAATATTCCTGCTCAGGAACTTCCATGTTAGCTGTGGCTTTGGTGTTCATCAATAATGCTTTCGCATCATCATGTTCAATATATTTATTTTCACTTAAATCACCTTTATAGCCCCACATCCACATTTCTTCCGCTACTATCTCTTTATTTTGAGGTAATTCGGCAATTACATTACGCACTCTAAATTGAAATAAAACTGTTTTTTCAGTTACCTCATTTGTTTTAATAACCGCTGTTCGTGCTGCATGGTTGCCTTTATTACTGATGGCATCATTTAATATAAGCTGGCATAAATGCTCTACGAATAAATGATTACGGCCAATGTAATGGTAACCAAGCGGAGTAGGTGATTTAAAAGACACCAATAGTTCGTTTCCTTTAGGAAGCAATTCTCTTAGCCTTTCAGGAATGTTGGTGGTGAATAATTTATAGCCTTCTTTAAACGGAGTAATATTAGCATCTAAGAATCTTATAGCTTCTGATACAAATTGTTCAACTGCTGCAACATCGCCAATGGCTTCATCTACTTCTGCCAAATCTTTCTCAACCTTATCTGCTTTAATTGCGTTTTGGGCAAAGATGGATCGTGATACCTTTTCTCTTTCAGCAGCAGCCTCAATATTTTGTTGCACAACTGTAATTTGTTTTAATTGCTCTTCATCAAATAAAGAACCTTGTTGTACATCCTGTTTAATGCGGAAGTTCTCTTTAAATAACAATCCTTCTAATAATGCACTTACTACCGAATTATTATCTTCCGGCAAGGGGACTGATATTCCTGTTGTTTTACGAATAGCATCTGATTTTTTTATCAGTACATCCAACACCAACCCATCTACCGGATTGTTTGATCCATAAAGCCTTCCAGCCAACACTTCCGGACTTCTTTGTCCAAAGCGGTCAACACGGCCTTCTCGTTGTTCCAAGCGATTAGGATTCCAAGGTAAATCATAGTGCAATACAGCATTAAAGCCATCTTGTAAGTTGATACCTTCACTTAAACAATCCGTAGCAATTAATAATCGTCTCTTGTCCGGCTGATTCATTGAACGAATTTTCTCTCTTCTTAATTCATCATTTAATTCGCTTGTAATAACTTCAATAATCAAATCCTTATACTCTTTTCCTGTAAAATAATCTTTACATATTTTACCAATATAATGCGCTGTTGGGATATAGCGACAGAAAACAACTGTATTGCAATTTCCCTTTAGCCAATCTTTAATTGTTGCAACAGCTTCTTTAGCCTTGTTATCGTTTTTAATATCTGAAAGTGCTTCTAATTGCTCAGCAAAACCAATCAAGATATCCGTTTCTGACTTTTGCTTCTGTTCAGCAGGTTGAATAATTCCTAAAGGAAGATTGTCATCTCCTTCCGGTTCATTATCAAGAATGGTTTGTCCGGATATTTCAGTTGAAGTTGGATAATCATCTTCTTCATCTGTAATTTTTTTCTTTTCAGCTTTTTTGCGAAGCATGGTTGCGCCTGCAAGCGGGCTACTCATTAATCCTCTTAACAAAGCCAAGGCTTCCCAATAAGAATATCTTTCTTTACGTTTATCGCCTTTGAAAACAAGAATATTGTTAGTGGCATAATCAAGCACTTTATTCAATAAATCTCCATAGTCTTTTCCAACAGGGAATGGCAAGTCAGTTGACACACGAGTTGGAAATTGAGTTTCTTCCTTCAGCCATTGAATAACATCTCCTCTTCTACGTTGAATAAAATGTTTTGACAATTCTTTTCTTTCATCTTGTGATGAAGTGGTTAAATCTAAGTTTTCATAATCCTTTTTAAGTAGGCTTAGCAAAGACTGAAACTCTTCTTGTTTACCACTATGCGGTGTTGCCGTTAATAAAACTAAATGCTGGTTTTGTTTTTTTGAAATGTCATTTAATAAACGGAAACGTAATTGCTGACTATCATTAGCTCCGGCAGGACGAGCGCAAGTATGAGCCTCATCAACTATAATCAACTCAGGGCAATGGTCAACAAATACCTGACGCTTGTTTCCTGATTTTATGTAATCAATTGAAATGATTTGAAACGGGAATGCCCTAAAAATGTTCTCGTCAGCACGAATTTGCCTTTCTAATTGCGTTACAGTTCCGGAACGAATAATAACTGCTTCAATTCCGAATTTGCTTTTTAATTCTTCCTGCCATTGATCACATAAATGAGGTAAACAAACAATTGCAAATTGTTTAATTTCTCTACGCTCATAAAGTTCCTTGGCTATTAATAACGCTTCCACAGTTTTACCAACCCCAACGTCATCTGCTATAAGCAAACGAACAGTTGGTAATTTTAAAGCCATAATTAACGGAACCATTTGATATGACCTTGGTCTGAAAGAAAGCTTGCCTAAACAGCGGAAAGGCCCGGCAGCTTGCCTAAATGAAAGACGTGCTGCATTATAAAGAAGTTTAGCAGAATAAAAATCACCAATATCTGTTTTATCCGGCTTTTTAAAATTATATGATTTAGGTAGATCGGATTGATTAGCCAATGGAATATAGATGCCCGTTATTTCTTCTTCAGAACCACCCAAAGGTTTAACTAAGAATACATCCTTATCATCGGATGGTAAAACGATCCAAGGTCTATTTCGTAAGGTAACTAAGCTACCGGGTTTAAATGTGTCGAAATTCATATAAATCGTTTAACTGAATGTTGTAATAAAAATTCTGCGAGTTCACTTTTGTCTTTTTCGTTTCTTGCTACGCTTAGTAATACCGGCCACAAATAGTCATCAGGTATTGTTAAATCGTAACCGTTTAATCTTAAAAAAGCGAACAACGCTAAAAAGCCGGTTCTTTTATTGCCATCAGCAAAACCTTGGTTCTGCGAAATATGATAAAAATAGGCAGCTGCCATCTCGTGTATGGTTGCATGCAAATATTCTCCGTCAAATGTTTGCATAGGCTGAGCTATTGCCGAATCAATTAGACCCTCATCTCTTACTTCCTCTGCACCACCATAATTCCCGATTGCTAATTTGTGCAAACGAAAGATGTGCTCTTTTTCTATGAAAACAACATCCCTCATTATTCACCTAATTTTTTTAACGTAGTATCAAATCGCTGACTGGCCTCATTAAAAAGCGCATCAATTTTATCTGTAGTAACTTTAACCGTAGTTGACTTTACTTTCTTAAAAATATCCGGACGTTTGATAATAAAGTCCTCCAATTTGTCTTTGTAATACCAAGATAATACCTGATAACCATCCTTCTTTAATGCACTGCGTTTCTCAAGATCATCTTTTTGAATAGCAGGGTTGTCGTGAGGCGTACCATCGCAAAAAACATAGATGTTTGGCTTAAAGTAGAAATCCGGTCTCACAAACATGTGTTCAACTTTTGGCTGAACTGCATCCGGTAAGCGCAAACTATTTTTATATAAGTATTTTAAAAATGCATCTTCAGTAGAACTTGTTTGATCACGCCCTGCTTGCAAAGCTTGATATTGCTCTTCGTATGAAGAAAAAGAAGCATTGGTATGCACTTCAACTTTTGACCCTTTTAAATTTCTTAATGCCTCACGAATTAATTTTCTATTAATTTTTAAATGGTAGAACTGATTGTAATAACTCAATAAATCTTCATAAGTAGCAGGGGATAATTCTTCATCAGGAATTTCTTTATCGTTCTTAGTGAAACATAAATTGTATGCTTCATTCATTACTGCTGCATAAAATTCAGGCTTTTCCACAATTTGAGAAAGTACACCCAAGCTTCCCTCAGACGCTTCATATAAAAGGATGTTAGGATTTTCTTCACTTCCCATTATGGTCGCACCAATCTCATTACCTTCTACCTGAAACACATTTTCTATTGCACGTTTTAATGCGTACATCAAAGTTATTACACCATCTGCACCGCCTTCAAGTCCTAAAGATTTAACAGGTTGTAGATACAGTGAATTTGCAATAGTTGTGGTAAATAGTTTTACCTTTTTTACTTCATCAGAATTAGATTCATTTGTTTCCTGATCTTTGTTTTGCCAATACCCATTTTTTAAATGCAGAGCAAAACCATTGTCCTTACTTGCTTTCCATTTAAAGTTAACATGCACTAAGCGGGTTGCTGGCATGGAGTGAATATGTAACAAGCTTTGCTCCGCTAAATTAACGGTAGCTTCAGTTACATTTTCCATTCCAGTATCAACGCTAAAAAAGGTTTTTATATCATAACCTTTTCGGGTACGTTCTTCTTCCTGACAAGTAATTCGCTGTAATTCATAAGCTCTTGCTTCGGGCATTTCAACAAAATTGGAGTGGATATAATTATCCATTCCTTCATTCAACTCCATATTAACAAAAGGATCAACATTATAATTGTATTGCTCCTTCATCATAATATACCCTGTGAATGGGCTTATTTTAGCCCTTTCCATCTTGGCTTCTGCTTCGGTTAAAATAATTCTATCAACTCTGTATTTAGAACCATCGTGGTAAATAACATTGCGTGGCCCGAATTCTCCTAATGCAATGTAACGTGGACGAGAAACGTATTCTCCTCCCGAATCATCATTCTCTAAAAATGCACGAATTGGTAAGCGGGTAAAATTATATCCCGGTAGAAAGCCTTCAGAAGCAAAGTATCTGTAAGGATAAAATTCTGATTGGTCATTGTTCTTTCCGGTACTTACTCCAGCCTCATTCATGTCATTCAACAACAAGTCCATTTGACGCTCCGCTTGCCGTCTTGTTCTCTTGGCAGTTTTTACCTTATCATGGTTTTCTGCATAAATTTTATTTTCAATAATCTCGTTAGCTTCACGGAACTGAATAATAGCAGCTCTGTAAAGCTTTCTCCAACGATTAAGAGATTCATCGAAAGAAGTCAGGAAAGTATCTAATTGTAAACGAATCCAATTATCATTAAACCAATTAGGTTTCTTAATTTCTAATTCAGTTTTAAAATAAGAATCGTTAATTACTTTAAGAAAATCTCTTTGTATCTCAGACTTCTCCGTTTCACTAAGAGTTAAAGCTTCAACAATAGTTTTCTTTAATGGTAGTTTTTCTAAGTCGTCTTTATCAACTAAATCACCCAAAGAGTTTTTTAAACTATTCAATGATTTTCGGGTAAGTATCATCCCATTCAAATGACTGGAAAGTAGCTCACGGTTAATCAAATCTAATTTTGGGGCAGAAACAAACCCTGCCACCATTTTAGCGGCATTTTTGTAATAATATCTATCGTGAGGACTGAAGTTTGAACAATAAACTAATACTAAGGCCGCCTGACCACTTCTGCCTGCACGCCCGCTTCGTTGAGCGTAATTAGCAGGCGAAGGTGGTACGTTTCGCATGTGTACTATTGATAAATCTGAAATATCAATACCTAATTCCATTGTTGGTGAGCAGAACAATGCGCTAATATTTCCTGCACGAAATTCTTCTTCACGTAATTTTCTTTTTTCTGAATTAATCTGTCCGGTATGTTCTGCTCCGGTGATTGATTTCATTTCGTTAAAATTGAGCGAATAGAAACTTTGGAAGTATCTATTTACTTTTTGATTTAAAGGTTTATAGGAACGGGTTTTAATTAAATCCTGTGTGATGGTTTCACCATCACCACGCTCCCATAAAATATTATCTACTTTTAATTGATAAATACGAACTTGATGCCCCTCATCTGCTTTAGCAGGCTTATAACTCAGTAATCTTGCATCGTCAGCAAGGAAGTTAAACAAATTGTATATAAACGTATTGTAGGACTCTTTTCCGGAAATCAAATCTTTATCGTATTGATTTGCGATTCGTTTAATGTATCTGCCAAATACGCTTTGATATGAAGCACTTTCTGTATAAACCGATGTGCTGTTACCTGAAAGTTTTTCTACTCTGATAAAATTCGGATATTCAATTTTATCACTATCATCGAGAGTCCAAGGCTTCTTTAATTTTTCTTTTATCGTAGTTGCATTCTTATTTATTATTCCCGGTTCAAGCATGCTATAACTTAAAGCATAAGCCTTACGGAAATAATCAAGTATTTGAAAGATGAATTCCTTTCGTTCATCCGGAGTCATTAATTTTAATAATGGATGATTTTTCCATAATGATTCATCACTTACAGACTCATCAAGAAACTTGTAGTTAATTGAGAGCAAGCCACATTGTTCAAGGTTAGGTAAAACAACTCGCCAACTCCTTCTTAAATCATGCAACAATTTGTACATGATAAAATCTTTAAACGCATCCTCGTTTTCCTTTTTCGGCCCAGGAAAAGTTGCAGGTTGTTTTGCAAACTCCTTTTGTTCAATTTCTAAACACTCAAAAACTTTATCTTTTATTGTTGAGTAGTCTAAAGACTGATATTTAGAAATAGCTTTATTGATTGCTGCTCGCAACTGACCAATTTTAACGAAATCATTAAAGTGACCAGATTGTAAAGAGGCATCTTGCCTGTTATCGGTAAAACTTAATAGTTTTTGTTTTTCTGTCGGCTGAGCAAATGATTGCAGTAATGAAATTGTTTCAAATGAAATTACAGTCGTTGCTGTACTTCTACCTTCACCACCAAGCCTTGCTAATTTTCTCCATTCATTTCTATCGGAATATATTACACCTGAAGTAGGATCGATAGCAAGAGGTTTAGAGATAAACCAACCTTCGAACTCCATTTTCGCTGAAAAGGAGTAATTACCTTGTTTGTCAAAATATATCTTCCGGGGGATGCGATCAACGTAATTTGATTTTAAAGAACGGCTTCCATCTTTTCTTCTTGGGTTAAACCAAGCGTCTGGCAATTCTTGTAAATCTCTTTCATTGTTCCAAATTGGCTCTTCATCCTCCTTGTGCTGCATGAAGATGTATCCATCAGTAGCATCATCCTCATCTTCTTCATCTGATGTGTTATAAAATTCTCTTGGAACTATTTTGACACTATCCTCTTTTAAAGAGACACAATAAAACTCGTGTCCGGATTCACGACTGAATACAAGTGGAAATAAAAATGTTTTTTCATCATCAGCATAAAGTCCTGCTTCCAATCGTAAATCTCTCTGCCCCTGATAGCCCAAAGTTGCATAAACAGAACCTGTTTGGGAAATAAACTGATGAATTCTATATGGCAGATAATTTTTCTTTTTACTACCGTTATTCTTTGTGTTTAAATTGTTAGCCCATTGTAGCAATTCCATTAAATGGGTTCCACATAAATCTAAAGACAAATTTGTTTGCTCAGCAAGTTGTTTAATAATTGCCGGAATTGTTATGGGCTTTCTGCGAACATACTGACCTTCTGTAAGCAGTAAAGCGACGTGTTCCTCAATCCAGTTTGCAGTTGGATGCTTTTCAAATGCCAACTCTGTGTCATTTGTATTAATCTTTTGATTGATGGTTTCTTTCAACTCATCCGTTGTAGGAACTTTACCGCCTTCCAAACTCTTAACCAAATATTCATTTATTACCTGATTGGATTTAATATCTGTTCCAAAAATAGTTGATGCGATTTTTGCAACGGCTTCTTTTTGTTGAAGTATAGAAGAGTTATCGAGAGACACCATTGTTGCTGATGTTCCGATAGAAGTAACTTGATTTTTAGCTTGCGCTTTTATCCTGCGGATTAATATAGAAACATCTGATCCTTGACGACCACGATAGGTATGTAACTCATCAAAAACAAGGTATTTAATATTGTCTAAAATACTGTTCCGAACTTTCACATCTTCGCCACCACGAGTCATGATATATTCGAGCATCACATAATTCGTTAATAAAATATGTGGCGGCTCTTTTCTTAATTGCTCACGGGTTTCTTCTTTTTCTTGCCCGGTATATTGCCCAAAACGAATAGGGAAAGCTTTTCCGGTTTTGCTTTCATAATTCTTTTTAAACTTTTCAATCTCTTTGAACTGAGAATTGATAAGGGCATTCATTGGGTACACAATTACCGCCTGAATTTTTCCGTTGGATTTTTCTCCCTCATTTAAAATGTGATTAAAGATTGTAGCGATATACGTTAGTGATTTACCCGATCCAGTTCCGGAGGTAACAACAAATTCCTTCCCTTCAGAGCCAAGAAGAATTGCCTCTTCCTGATGACGATACAAATCATATCCTTCAAAAATGCTATCTAATTCGGCATTCAATTTCCCTTCAGTAACCAATTTTTTTAATGGATTGCCTTTCTCGAATGTTGGGTTGAATTGAATTAATGGCTCAAGCCATAGCTTGTTATTGTCAATTCCATGATTAACAAATTCAAGAATAGAAGGATCTTTTATATTAATGAAACTATTAATATAAGACTTGTAATTGTCTAAGAGCCTTTTATGGAACGAGAGTATATTCATCAGTTATTCTTTAAAAATATTTTTAAATAATTCTTTTAGTTCTGCTTTTACAAGGTCAAATTCCGGAAGTGCGTCCGCTTGAATTTGATGCGCTAAACTATTTTTCCAACTTGCCCGAAGCTTCTTATCATCATCTTCATCCATCAATTGATCTATTCCTGTAAATTCAAGGTTTTTAAACGCCATTTTTTTATGAAATGCATTAACGATCTCATCGAAATTTAAATCCGGATAGTTCTTTTGTAGATACCATATATCATAAAAATCTCTCGGAGCAGTATAAGATCGTTGTATTAATGCCCTGAGCTTTTCAGCCATTACCTCGTTAATTGAATAGCATGGGATTTTATTTGGATTCAATGCGATAGCGTCAGAATACTGATGAGTGATTGCTTGTTGAGCTTCATCAAATATCATTAATTCGTAAAGAATAATTTCAATTTTTATTTTAGTCTGCCAGCGTTCAACAGGAGGAGGGGTTTCGTTTCGAGGATGGTCTGCTCCCCAAAAACGTATTACCGCTTCATATCCCGTTAACTCATCTTTAAATTTTAACGGTCGCAGAGAATCAATGTGAGTAAGTACTTCTGTGTTTTGATGTAAGTGTTCGCAAATATTTTGCAAATGCTTTTTCGTTAGCTCAAATGTTTTTTCTCGTGATGTAAAATCTAAATCTTCGGAAAAACGATAGTCAGGGAAATAGCATTTTTTAAGACATGTTCCTCCTTTAAAAATCAATACCTCTTTAAGTTCCGGTTGTGAATATATAGCCGCCAGAAAATGACCAAGTACCCAATCTTTATCAACGGTACTTTTTGACACGAGTTTGGCTTCAGCTATCGTAGCTATTTCTTTTTGTAAAATCATTAATAAACTTTGTTACAGATGTCTAGGATTTCTTCTCTACTTATGTTTAAACGCAATCTCCACTCATTAACGAACTCGCCCTTGTCACTTCCTTGAGTATCGAATAAATTATATTTTGTATTTACTTTTTCTTTAGCAAATCGAATAAATGGTTTTAACCCTTTTTTATTTAACAATTCAGCTAAAAAACCCATGCGTTTAGTTGTGGCAATATTATGAATTGCTTCGCAGTATTCAATTAGTTTTTCAGAATTCAATTTAGCTTCATTGAACGCTCGTATTAATTCTGCATATCCTCCTGAGTACTCCGGAAGATCAAAGCAATCAACAATTGTTTTTTCTACTTCGGTTATTTTATATCGATGATTACCGAATCCTTGAGTTTTAATTCCGGTATGTTTAGATAAAGCAACTCTTACGAATTGGTATTTCACGCCAAAAACTGTTTTTTCGGCTTTCTGTTTTGTTGTTTGTATAAATACCGTATTTGGAAATTGCTCCGTTAATCCATGTTTATTTAATGCTGACCAATACGAAACGCAGCCATCATCAACTAGATGGCAACCAATAACCAATTCATCTTTAAAATTTGTTCTGCAAAATTTTCCTCGTTCAATTCTCGCTAGTAGTTTTTTATGAACGAGATTTTCTACCATTTCATTAATGTTCTCAACCTTACCTTTTAATGTTTTGCTGAGTTCATCAAGTGAAAAGATATCCAATTCCATGTCATCCAACAAGCGCAAGAGCGCAAGCTGATTTTGAGTGAGGTTTTCCGAAATATATGTACTTGACGCCATTACCTTTTGTTTTAATATAAGACCTAAAAATTGGGGCTTATCTTCAGTTAAAGAGTAATCAAAGATATTGAATTATTTAACATAAACAAGTTGATTTATAGGCAATTAACTTTAATCCATTGATTTGACTTCATAAAATCTTGAAAATTAAAGAATTAGTCAAATATTTTATGAACACTTATTTTTTGATCATTTTAAAGGGACAAAAGAAAAAACAAATAAAAGACATTTATAAATAATTGAAAATCAATTTCTTGTCATTTTTTAAGGTATCGAAAAAACAACTTATCAACTGATTGTTAGTAATTTACTTGTAGACGATTATTGTTTTTTGTATATTTGTATACTATAAAATGGAAACGACTATGTATAATTCATCATCAAATTCAAATGTTTTCCCTGCTAGGCTAAGAGCGGCTAGGGAAATGGCAGATTTGTCATTGCAAGATTTGGCAAATATTTCCAGTTTGTCAAAGCAAGCTATCAGCAAATTTGAGAATGCACAATTACGCCCATCAAGTGATGCTGTTGTAAAATTAGCTAAAGCTTTAAATGTATCACAAGATTTTCTTTTTGAAGAAGAGTTGGTTGAGACAAATATCACTCTAGCAAGCGTCTCTTTAAGAGAGAAAAGCAAAATTATAATTGACGAGTTTGAAGCAATAAAAAAAGACACCGTTGATTATATTGTTCGATTAATTGAATTAGAAAACATTGCAGACAGTAAACAGGATTTTAAAAATCCGATTGCTGATATCATCATACAAACAAAAAAAGATGTTGAAAAAGCTGCAAAGCAATTAAGAAAAAAATGGAACCTTGGAAATGTTCAAATTCCTAATGTAGTAGAATTGCTTGAAGACAAAGGCATAAAAGTATACGAAGTAAATAGATCAGAAAAATTTGAAGGGTTTGCTGCGTGGGCTGGAAAAATCCCGGTAATAGTAATCAACTCTGCTATAAAGGAAATAACAAGAATTAGGTTTACTTCAATGCATGAACTTGGTCACATTGTGTTGCAATTTATTGATGAGCTTGATGAAGAAACAATCGAAAGATTATGTGATGCTTTTTCCGGAGAATTGTTATTTCCAAAAGAAGCTATCATAATTGAGTTTGGACACAAGCGTACTAAAGTTACAATCGAGGAATTAAAATATTTAAAAGAAAAATACGGCATATCAATCCATGCTATAATGTATTCGACATTGCAAGCAGGTGTAATTGATTTTGATACATATAAACTTTGGAAAATGTATTACAATCAATGGTTTGCCGAGGACAAAGATTTTGGAAAATTCAATTCAGAAGAAAAACCACAACGTTTTAATAAGCTATTATATAGTTGTATTATTGAGGAGAAGATTTCTCTAGGAAAGGCTTCAGTACTTGCTGGTGTGAAAGAGGGGATGTTGAAGAAGAAATTTCATTCACTTGAAAAGCACCATGTAAATTGAAGTATTATGCATTATATTTTTAGAGACATAGATGATGTTAGCATGCTCCTCAATGAAGGGGCTTTAGTCATTGGACGTGATATGGGGCATTCTTTTTCAACAACAGATACTGTTTTGGAAGCTCACGGTGATGAGTTTCACCCTATAAAAGGTTTAATTAGAGGTAATATTGTCTCTCTAAAAACATTTGCTGAAAATGAATTTGCAAAGATTCAAAACATATTCTCAAAATATAAAAGTTCGTTATCGTTAGCGGATTGTTCAGTTATCTATTGTGCAATTGCAACAAATGGAATTTTAGTTACAAGTGAAAAAATATTACTTAATGCTAGTGCTGTTTTTAAAATAAAAACATGTACCACTGCATTGTATTTTCAAGAAGTTAAACTTTATAAAACAGGATGATGAATAGCTAATAAAAAAACCAGACGAGGGGTCTGGCTCTAAAACTTTGGTCGGTTTTTTTGATTGTTCATACAATAGAATAGGCTAGCTGCCTGAAACTATTGTTTGCAAATAAAACTCTTTTATTTGAAAAAAACAAATTGCCTCTCCTCTCTCCGGGAAATAATCTCAAATAAATAATCTGATCCGCTCTAAAGAGCGGACACGGGTATAGTGTGTGTTATTCGTAAATTAATACGAAGGGCAGTCATGATTGCTATGTCGCAGAATGTGCGATGCAAATAGCATATGTCTCTCCGTGAAGCTTAATTTGAGTTCTATCTAGCTATTGCCATGCCCTAAAACTGGCGAAAAAATCAATTTTAATAATTAATATTTTAAAAATTAAAGTCATGAATTCTAATAATAATAAACATGTTTTGCACTTAACAATAGATGGCAAACAATACGAATGGCACAGTCAATATATCACTGGTGCTGAAGTGAAAAAACTGGGTAATATTCCAGTTGAATGTGAACTCTTCCTTGCAATTAAAAAACCTTGGGAAGATGAATTAATAAAGGATGAAATCCAAGTTGATTTAGCTCGACCTGGGTTGGAACATTTCTTCCATAAGAAAAAACATGAAGACTTAGTTTCAATCTTTATTAAGAAAAAGGAATATAAAGTCAAACCCGGAAAGTATACTGCTAATGAAATAAAAAACATTGGCGGTGTACCCTTGGCTTATGAATTAGAGCAATTGATCAATGGGAAATTAACCCCACTTGAT
The DNA here is from genome assembly GCA_022842625.1 of Bacteroidia bacterium. Taxonomy (GTDB): domain Bacteria; phylum Bacteroidota; class Bacteroidia; order B-17B0; family Aurantibacillaceae; genus Aurantibacillus. The sequence continues at coordinate 33,186 of JALHPG010000010.1, forward strand.
GATAATGCTGTAATTGAGATAAAGGGTTGTGAAGAGTTTTTCGCTCATCCTCGTGAAGGTAAATCATCTTAAAACTTTTAAAAGATGAATTTTCCTGAAGATCAAATTGAGGAATTGAAAAAGGTATCCCCTTCTGTTGGCATTGCCACAGAAGGGGGATATACCTATATCCTCCTAGAAAAACTTAAGTTGCCTGATGGTTGCACTCCAGCCGAAGTAGATGCTCTATTATGTCCAATATTACATACAGGATACCTTTCACGTTTATTTTTTGCAGAGAAAATAAATGGTGGACAAGGAGGAAATTGGAATGGAAATATTAGAGTACTTGATAGAAATTGGCATGCAATATCATGGCAGACTAACACCCCAAATCTTTCGCTAATAGAACAAGTAATGATTCACTTAAAACCATTTAACAAATGAAGGAACCAAGTATTAAAATAAAAATCAGAAATGATTTACGTGAAGCTATGCTAAAAGATTTGAGGCGACCACATAAGTTTGCAGCAGAAAGAATTGGTTTTATGCTTACGACCTCTAAGCGATTTGCAAATGGGTCTTACATTGTTTATGCTACTGATTATGTCCCTGTTGATGACAGTGATTATATAAGAGATAAATATGTTGGCGCAAGTATTAGTTCTACAGCAATAAGAAAAGCAATGCAAATTGTTTTAGATAAAAATTGTGGTTGCTTCCATGTACATCTGCATGACCATAAGGGTAAACCTTCTCCAAGCAGAACAGATCTTACCGGTGGTGTCCCTCAAATTATCGATAGTTTTTTATCGGTTGATGATAGTCAATTGCATGGGATGACAATTCTTAGTGCTGACTCCATTTATGTTGATATTAAGGGCAAGGAACAAAAAGGATTTGTTAAACCAAAAATATCTTCTTTTGTCGGGTATCCAATGAAGTTTCATTTTAATGAAAGTCGTAAAACTAAAAGCTCCGATATCTTCAAAAGACAATCATTCTTAGGAAGTGAATCTTCATTTCTATTTGATAATGTCAAAGTAGGAATAATTGGCTTCGGTGGTGGTGGTTCCCATATAGGTCAACAACTTGCGCACATTGGTATTAAAAACCTTACAATTTTTGACGATGATAAAATTGAGGCAAGTAATCTTAATCGGCTAATTGGTGGATGGTACAGCGATATTGCTAAGTCAACTCAAAAAGTAAAAATTGCAGAAAGGTTGATTAAAAAAATATTACCGAAATCAAAGCCAAACCTTGTTCCTGAAAAATGGCAAAACCAACCGGAACTATTGCAACAATGTGACATCATAGTTGGATGTGTAGATTCATTAATTGGGAGGAGAGAATTAGAAGCTGAGTGTCGTAGGCATCTAATCCCATATATTGATATTGGAATGGATGTTCACACTATTGATGGAGCTCCGTATATGTCTGGTCAAGTAATTTTATCCATGCCCGGTATGGCATGCTTCAAGTGTATGAATTTCTTAACTGAGCAAAATCTTGCAGAAGAAGGGAAGAAATATGGGGATGTTGGTGGTTTGCCACAAGTTGTTTGGCCTAATGGCGTATTAGCTTCCTCAGCAGTGGGGATTTTAGTAGACCTTATCACAGGGTGGACTAAAAAACAAAACCGAAAGGTTTATTTGTCTTATGACGGTAATATTGGTATAGTGGAAGAAAATGCAAGAGCAGAGTACTCACCTGCATGTTGCGAACACTATCCACTTGATCAGGTTGGCTCAGTTAGATTTAAAAAACTTTGATGGTTAAAGTAAACCATAGCGTTGATGCTCTACAATACGAAAGATTAGAGTTAATTAAAAATTAAGATTATGAACGGAACAGTTCAATTGTGTAAAGCAGATGTTTGCATTAAAGCAGATGGTGACTTTGCAAAAGCAATGCTTCTTATTATTTCAGCAGTTTTATTAATTGCTGTTGTGGCATCATTTGCAAAATAATACGAAATTGTCAAGCATTATTTATTGTTTGTGATAAGCCCCTTAATTGGGGCTTATCTTTTAATATGATTGTCATAAACAAAATAAAAACTACCTTTACAGCCTGAAGTGGCTACGGGTCGAATTCATTAGTTCTCTAAGTGATTGAAATCCATTCATAAGGTTCGATAAATCCGACCCGTAGGGTACTGAAGCAGACTATTTTTTAATAGTCTGCTTTTTTGTTTCTAAACCCCAGTAGAATCAAAGAATCTTAAATTAAAAATCATTTCGATATTTTAGTGGTTAAATAATCCGAATTCCTATTCTTATTGATAATGAAGCAATTGCGAGTTAGAGTCCGGTTCACCCAAAACCAAATTAAGAATCATGAACACAAAACCTAAAAAACGTTTAAGTATTGACGAATTAAAATCTTATCCCGGATTTGAAAATTATACTGATGAAATGGCTGAAGAAACAATAGCTAGTCTTGAAACTTTATCCATTTTGTTTTATGAGCACTATCAAAAAACGCTTCAGCAAAAAGAAAGGTTAGAGATGTTAAGCAAAGAGTCAAAAATGGAATAATTAATTGTTACTATGGTCAAAGCTTCTAATTGTTAATTTTAGAGTACAGAATTGCTTCAGAATTTTAATTCAAATTTGTAAAATGAAAATATTATTGGTAGAAGATGAAAAAGGACTTTCGGATTCCATAAGTACCTACTTAAAACAAGAGGGTTATTTATGTGAAGTCGTTACTGATTTTAAATCTGCGGATGAAAAGATAGAGCTTTATCAATATGATTGTATTTTAATTGACATTAACCTACCTGATGGTAATGGGCTTAACCTTGTTAAAGCACTTAAACGTTTAAAAGCAAAAGCCGGAATTATCATAATTTCAGCAAGAAATTCTGTTGATGATAAAATTGAAGGTTTAGATTTAGGAGCTGATGATTACTTATCAAAACCTTTTAGTCTAGCAGAGTTGAACTCTAGGATAAAATCAGTTTTAAGAAGAAGGAAATTTGATGGCAATGATGAAATTGTATTTAATGAAATTACGATAAAGCCAAATGAATCAACTGTATTAGTTAATGGTGCTTCAGTTACATTAACAAAAAAGGAGTATGATCTGATTCTCTTTTTGATAAGTAATAAAAACAGAATATTAACAAAGGAAACCATAGCTGAACATTTATGGGGTGATGACATGGATATGGCTGACTCGTATGATTTTATATATACGCATATTAAAAATCTGCGAAAAAAATTAGTTGAAAAAGGTTGTCAAGATTATATGAAAACTGTTTATGGAATGGGGTATAAATTCACAACACAATGAGACTATTAACTAAAAATACATTGGTATTACTTGCTGTAACGTTGATTATTTTCGTAGCTGGGGGATTTGTTTTCTTCTCTCAGCTAAAAAAAATCATGAACGAAGAAGCTGTAGAAGCTCTATACATTAAGAAAAGTGAAATTGAAAACTATATCACTAAAAACAAAAAATTACCTGAATCTATTTCTCTTGAAGAACTATTAATTTTTGTCGAATCTAAAAATCCAAGCAAGGAGAGTTTAAATGATCGAATGATCTATATCGAAGAAGAACAAGAGGATATGCCTTATAAGCAGCTTAGTTTTAATGTTGCATTTGAAGACAAAAATTATAAGTGTACCGTAAGCAAATCTTTGCTAGAAGCGGATGATCTCATAGAAACCATTTTTCAATCCTTTTCAATAATTATCGGATTATTAATCATTGTCTTCGTATCCATTAATTATTTGTTTTCTAAGCAAATATGGAAACCATTTTTTAAAACACTTAAACAAATAAACGACTATGAAATAGAAAATCATCAAGTTTTAAATTTTGAATCTAATGGAGCAAAGGAGTTTGAGCAGCTAAATGAAGCAATTAAAAAAATGACTCAAAAAATTTCAAACGACTTTAATAATCTAAAATCGTTTACAGAAAATGCCTCACATGAATTGCAAACTCCGTTATCAATTATAAAAAACAAAATAGAACTATTATTGCAGACAGAAGGTTTAACTGAAGAACTAGCCAAACAACTTTTGGAAATTAGTCAAACTACAAACAGATTAAGCAAATTAAATCAGACTCTTTTATTGATGACTAAAATTGAAAACAATCAATTTACCAATACAGAAACCATCAACCTTTCAAATATAGTTACCAATAAATTAAAGCAATTTGAAGACCTGATTGAAATAAAACAATTAACTATAACTAGTTCGATAGATAATATAACAGTCATAATTCATCCTATGCTCGCAGATATAATTGTTTCTAATTTACTTTCTAACGCCATTAAATACACTCCAGAGAAAGGAGAAATTAAAATAAACTTAAATACTTCTAGTTTTACAATTTCAAATAATGGAGCGCCTTTAAAAGCAAAAGACAATGAACTGTTTACAAGGTTCTATAAAGAAAATGAAGACTCTGCATCAACCGGACTTGGTTTAGCATTGGTAAAACAAATTGCATCTATTAATAAGCATAAAGTAAATTACGGCTACCTTAATTCCTCTCACACCTTCACTTACTTTTTTCACGATTAAATTGCAATACGAATCATGAAATCAATCGCCACCCTAGTCATTTTTATGAGTTTTTCATTTTCTATCTTTTCACAAGTTACTATGTCAGGAATAGTGAAAGATAAAAAAGACAATTTACCCTTGCCATACGTTAGTGTAACACTGAAAAGCTCCAAAGATAGCTCCTTTGTTACTGGAGGCGTAACAAATGAAGAAGGTCTCTTTGCGCTAACTAATATTAAGCAGGGCGAATATTATATACAGGTTAGTTATGTTGGATATCAATCCATAAAAAACTCAGTTTTGGTAGGTAGTCTTAGTTCGTTTTTAAATTTAGGAACAATTACATTGGAGGAAGATTCAAAGACATTAAAAGAAATAGAAGTGAGTGCAAAGCAAGACGAAGTGAGTGGAAAAATGGATAAAAAAACATTTAATGTAGGTGATAATACTGCTCAGGCTGGAGGCTCCGTTTTACAATCGATGAAAAATCTTCCAGGTGTTACTGTAGATCAAAATGGAAAAGTACAAATACGAGGAAGCGAAAAAGTTACAATCTTAATTGATGGCAAACAAACAGCACTTTCAGGATTTGATAATCAATCGAGTTTAGATAATATTCCAGCGTCTGCTATTGAAAAGATTGAAATCATCAACAACCCTTCAGCGAAGTATGACGCCAATGGAAATGCCGGTATCATAAATATCATCTACAAAAAGACTAAGCAGGATGGTTTTAGCGGCAAAGCAGGAATCGCAGGTGGTTTAGGTGCTTTGTGGATCAAAAAAGAGAATTTACCATCGATACGACCACAGTTTCAAAACACACCAAAGGTTAATCCTTCCTTATCATTGAATTACAGAAAAAATAAAGTAAATGTGTTTTTTAAAGGCGACTATTTGTATACACAAACATTGAATAAGAATGAGTTTGTGGATCGTGATTATGACACGTTAGTTATACATCAACAAACAAAGAGAAATCGCACGACAACCATTGGAACTGCAAAAGCCGGAATGGACTGGAATATGAATGAACGTAATATGATTACCGTATCAGGATTATTCAGCAGCGAAAAAATTCTTGACAATGGAGATGAGCCATTTTTTAATGAAGATTATTCAGAGAGAAAAAGATTGTGGCAATTTTTAGAAGATGAATTAAAAACAACTATAACGGCAGCAGTAGCTTTTCAGCACAAATTCAAGCAGCCAGGTCACGTATTAAATGTTGGCTATAATTATACCTTTCATCGAGAAGATGAAAAGTATTTTTTCACGAATACAATGCCAACCTTTATTGGTTATGATGCTTTTAAACTTCTTTCAGACGAACATGTTTCTGATATTAATTTCGATTATGTCCGCCCCTTGAAATATGGGAGATTTGAAACAGGCATTAAATTCAGGAGAAGAAATATTCCAACAAACATGCAATTTATTCCGGGCATTAATTCACCATTAGATACAAATGCTGGAGGCTGGGCAAATTATACGGAAACGATTCCTGCCTTATATGGTACTTATGTTTATGAAAGTAAAAAAATCGAATTTGAAGCGGGATTGAGAGCAGAATATGTTGATGTGCAATACAAGGTAAATCCTGAACACATTACTTATAAAAGTGATGGCTACAACTATATTCAACCCTTCCCCAACTTGAGAGTTGCATTTAAAATAAATGACAAAAACAAGATATCTGCCTTTTATAATCGGAGAGTAGACAGACCTGGAGAAGTTGATATTCGAATTTTTCCCAAGTATGATGATGCCGAAATTTTAAAAGTTGGAAACCCTGCACTCAATCCACAATTCACTAATTCGTTTGAATTAGGCTATAAAACAACATGGAAGAACGGCTATTTTTACTCTGCCCTTTACCATCGAATTTCGGAGGGAACAATAACGCGCATCGCAACAACAGTTCCCGGCAGTACCATTATCTATTCTATCATGCAAAATGCAGGAAAAAGTTACAATACAGGATTAGAATTAGTGTTTACACAAGATGTAAAAAAACGGTTAACTTTTAATTTAAGTTTAAACGGATATGAAAATCGTATTGATGGTTTTTCGGTTGAAAACAAATATCCTGTTACACATACCTTCAAAGCTGAAAGACAGCAACAATATTCGGGTAACATTAAATTTAACGGCAACTTCCATCTTCGTAAACAATTTGATATTCAAGTGACTTCGATATATTTAGCTCCAGATATTATTCCTCAAGGTAAGATCGATCAACGCTATTCATTAGACATTGGAATTAAAAAAGCAATCCAAAAAGGAAAAGGTGAAGTATTTTTGAATGCAACAGATATTTTAAATACAATGGTAATTAGAAAAGAAATTAAGGGTGAAGGATTTAAATTAATTAGTTCAGATTATTATGAAACTCAAGTCATCAGAATTGGTTACAATTATAAATTTTAATAACTACAGATTTGCTTCAAATTGTTCTTTTACTATTGTACTTATAAACTTTAAAACAGATAAAAATGAAAACCTTATTCACAATCTTAACATTAGGCTTAGGACTTAGTCTAGCCAATGCACAAACAGTAAAAGAAGCGGATGTGCCAACTCAGGTAAAAGAAGCTTTAAAAAAACAGTACCCAGCTGCAAAAGTTGAGAAATGGGAAAAAGAAGGCACAAATTACGAAGCCGAATTTCACATTAACAAAATAGAAACTTGCGCTGTTTATGATAGTAATGGTAAATTTATTGAGTCAGAAATTGAAATTAAAGAATCGGAATTACCAAAAGGAGTTGCGGATTATATTGCAAAGAATCTAGCTGGTAAAAAGGTTAAAGAATCAGCTAAAATTACTGATGCATCAGGAAAAGTAAGCTATGAGGCTGAAATTGATAATATTGATTATATTTTTGATTCAAATGGCTCTTTGATTAAAAAAGAAGAAGAGAAAGAAAAAGATGGGGATAAAGATTAAATAATCGATTTCCAACTACGAGAATTCATTAATATTCTAATAGCTTGAAAATCATCTAAAAAGTTCGATAAATCCGATCGTTCGGGTACAAAACCTCTCAGAAATGAGAGGTTTTTTTATTACAATTATTTCTTGACGCGCTGCCGCGATAGCTATCGGGGTCAAACACCAGTAAATCACGGTTGTGTCGTCCCGATAGCTATCGGGACGAGTCCGACCGGAGGTACAAATGAATGAAAAAGAGTCAAAGCTTTGCTTTGGCTCTTTTTTTGTTTTAAGAACGACATCAAGCTTTGCTTGAATGGAGCGATGAAAACAAAAAACCGAAATCCGCTAGGATTTTGTCTTTTTCATTTTCAAGGTGGCCTAAATCGGTCCGCTGCGAAGCAGCAATCAGACCGGAGGTACAAAACAGAAAGAGAAACAAAGCGAGAGCGGCGTTTCTCTTTTCTATTTTACTTCATTCTCTTTTTGTGTTTCACTCTTATTTGAAATTTAATGCTCGTTTATGAGGGACCGTATTCATTCTAAATTCAAGCATAAGTCAAACAAGTTTCTTTAATATATTTTTAGTGATCAATTTTCAAAACAAGTGCTAATTTTATTGTTTTTTAGATCTTTCTTTCTCTGCCTTCTCTGCTTCCTCTAATTCTTCTTTCTTTTTTTCATACAATTCATCTTGTTTTTTAGTCTCGGCTTTTTTTATTTCATTTTCTTTCTTAGCTACTTTTTTATCGGCTTCTTTCTTTGATTCGGCTTTCTTTTCAACTTTACGTTCTGCCTTTCTTAATTCCTCAGCCTTTTCTGCCGTTTTATCTTCCGACTTACTTAATGCTGCCGCCTTTTTATCTGCCTTATCTTGCGCTTTTAATACATCTTCGGATCTATCATCTGCTTTCTCTTGAGATTTTTTTAATTCTTCAGTTCTTTTTTCTGCTTTCTTAAGTTCTTTCTCGTTTTCTTTGGTTTCGTTTTGTTGTTTCTCAATTTCTTTTTTAAGTGAATCGGCTTTTTCTTGTCCAAATACCGAACCAGAAAAGATCAATCCACTTATAAATACAGAAAATAATACGCTTTTGATTGTCATAAAAATTATTTTTAGTTTACAGATACGTTTCTGTTACAGTGCAAAAGTATAGGACATTACTTATTCATCAGTTACATAAAATTTAAAAAAAGTTACATCATTCACATCTTTTTTTAGATGTTATAATAATTTATTTTAGAAAATTCATGAAGGGTTAAATAAAGTCAGATCTTTGAAAGTTATAAAAACAGCACAATAGACTGCCTGCCCTGCTAACTAACAATTACAATTTTACAAACTTCTTTGAAAAATAATTTTCTTTTAATTTAAAAGAGAGTATATACATGCCTGAGCTTAGTGTCGAAATATCAATTTCAGGAGTGTCTTTGCCTTCTAGAATGATCCTACCCGATAGATCTATTATAGAATAAACTTCAGCGTAATCAGAAGATAAAATTGTTAAGCGGTTAGTCGCAGGGTTAGGGTAAATATTTGGAGAAAATTCTGTTAAACTAAATTTCTCTATACCGTTAATTGAGCTAAAATCTACACATGCGCTACTGTTAAGGATATTATTCTCTAATCGATGATTTGGCGCTGAAAGATCATAACAAATGCTAAATGTATAACCAGGATATGTATACACACTTGCATTAAGCAATGGAAGCTGAATTTCAATACTATCATTCGGCAAAAGATTTACTACTACAGTTGTATCATACATTCTAGAATATCCATAAGCGCCACATTGTGAAGATCCCATTCCAACAATTCCCATAGGGTGACTGACATGAAAATATTTAATCGTATCTAATGAATTATTTTGAACCACCAACGAATTTTGGTAGGTGTAATTAATAGTTGAATTACCGCTAGCGTTAAAAGTTTGGGTCTTTATTCGTTTCAAAACAATATCATTCGTATAGCTTAAGACCGATAGCGATTGACGGCGGGTAAATCCCGCACTATAACGATAAAATTGGCAGTAACCTCCACAAAGCATATCCCCATTGGTCTTTGTTTCTCCAGATAGAATATTATAGGTAGAATCTCGGTGTAAGGCAATTATTTTATGCTTAACAATATTGTTTAAAAAACTAAGCGGTGAGTTTAAAGTATTTACAGGATAAACTTTTATTGAAGAAAGATTGATACTGGAATTATAAAAAGAAACTGCGATTGAATCATTATACACTGAAAAATCAGTTACAGGCTCTGCACTAACAGTGTTTATAGAATCCGTAACATTCAAAACACTATCTAATTTATCAATAATAATCCCACTAAAACGTAATCCATAAAATGTTTTTTTATACGACTTTATCTTTGAATAGTTAGCAGAACTAGGTTTACTCAGCAATAAATTCCCTAAGGTATCTATTAGCGATACAACTGAATTTGTGGCAACTATAATTTGTTGAGAAGGAGTTGTACTAACACTTGAAATAGTACCTTGTGCAGTGTAAACAACCGCAACAGATGCGCCAGTGGAGCCATTGAATTGAACAACCTTGTTACCTGTTGTATAATTAAAATTTGTTGCCGATACCTGAGTTACACCGCTAAAATAATTACCAATTGGAGGAATAACAAATACAATATTTCCAGTGGAATCTATTCTTGAAAGGCTTGTATAAACAAAACCTGTAGAGGAATTAAAACTACCAATAAAGCAAGTGAAAATTCTACGCAAGGTTAACATTCCTTTATCATGTGTTGGAACACATTGCCAAGGTTTTGAACTCAAGCCTGATGCACTATGCAATAAATCAAAACGTATACTGCCATCATTATTAAACCCAATAACCCTGTGCCTATGTATGCCGAAAGACGTAAATTTATCGTAACTCTTGTTATAGGTATAAACCATAGTAAAGGTATTGTACTTAACAAAACCTAAAGGTTCTTCGCTACTAAAAGGCTGGGTAGCATAATCAAAGGAAGGTTGACTACTTAGGGTGCCAAGAAGACCAAATAAGAAAATAAAAAATAAAGTCTTTTTCATAAAGTAGAATACTTAAATATAGCTAAAAATAAAGCATTGTCGTAAAAAAAGTTCAGTTATTTTTATCATGAGTGCCCAAGAATTAAAAACAATACTTATTTAAATTATTTTAAAAACAAAAAAACCTTTAAAACAAAAGTTTTAAAGGTTTTTTTATCAATTGAATTCTATTTACTCCGATCCAAAAATTTCTGAATCGCTTTTACATTCTAAACACTTAGGAGCAGGCCTTGGTGTAATAACCACTTCAAATGGTCTTATTGCCTTGGTTGCTTTATCGTACTTTAAAGTGATCTTAACTTCCGACTTAACAGAAAACCCGCCTTTCACAGCAGGATTCCAAGAGTCCATACTTTTAACTGCTAAACTTACATAATCATTTAACGCCGTGTTAGCGCCGTTAACCATAGCTTTTTTTATAGATCCATCAAAATTCAACGATAATTTTAAAATAGAAAGATCGCCTTTTACCTGACGGCGTTGTTTTTTGCTAAGCGTAATGTTCTCTTTAAAGAAAATATTCAGGTCCTCATCTCCTGTTCCGTAAAACGGCGGGCGACAAGCCTTTGGGCTTTTAGCTTTACGGGGTTTGTTATAACCGGCTTTCTTTGGCTTTGAATTAGAAAGTTCAATAGAACTGGTTTGCTTAGGCCCTTCGGTGGTAGCATTTAGGTCTTCTTCTTTTTCTTCAGGTTCTTTCTGTGTGGTTTTTTCTTCCTTCTTTACTTCTTTAACTACTTCTTTTTTCTCCTCTTTCTTTTCTTTTACAGCTTCCTCACTCTTTTTAGTTTCCTTCACCTCTTTTGCGGTTGTGGCGCTTGTCGAAACTTCTTTCTTCTCAACCTTTGCAACCTCTTTTACTTCGGCTTTTTCCTCTTTCACAACCGCAACCGGCGTTTCAACCTTTGGAGCAGCCACTTTATAATAAATATAAAATCCTTGCGTTGGCTTTAAAGCCTCTGCATCGCCACCAATATTGCATTGACAAATATTTTTATAATTGGTACTGAATTGAAAAAACTCAGGATATGTAGCAATTAAATTTTCCCAACGCTCGCGGTTACTCTCCTCACGTGTAGTTGCAGCATCCTCGGTAGTTTCAGAAAAAACCAAAATAATATCGGTTATCTCTGCCGTTTTTATGGCATCAGCACTTGGTACTTTTGGCATTCCGCCCGTACCCTTTTTTGACTTTAACACCTCAAATGTTTTTCCAACAGGCTTATAAGCTGTTTTCATTTCCTCCTCATCAAAAACAAGGTCGTCGTAAACAGGCGTTTGTGCTAAAACAGGCACACAAACTACAAATAGAAATATAATCAAAAGCGATTTGAAAGTTTTCATTTTAATATTTTTTATACTGTAATTATAACTAAAAATAAGTTTTAGATCTTAATACTCCAAAAAGCATATCAACAATGTATTTTTAATATGTTGTATTTTCAAAATTACAACGTTGTATAGTTAAAAATTAGCTAAAATCTTCAAACTTTAATATTATCGCCTCAACCTTTATTCGTTATAACAAGAATACCATACAAAAATTGAAATAAGTAAGCCGTAAAATTGGCTGGAAAGCGAAAACCATGTATTTTAAGCTCATAAAGAGATATTCTTGCCCATTCTATTTGCACTCTGTACCTTTACCTAAAATTAAGGAAATATGGCAACAGCATTAATTACAGGCGCATCCAATGGCATTGGTTTAGAGTTAGCAAAAATTCATGCAGCTAAAGGTGATAATTTAGTGTTAGTAGCGCGTAACATAACCAAACTCAACCAAATAAAAACTGAATTAGAAAGCCAATTTAAAATTTCAGTTCACACAATTGGCAAAGATCTTTCACTGCTAAATGCAGCGCAAGAGGTGTACGACGAATTAAAACAAAAAAACATAACTGTTAATTATTTAATTAATAATGCAGGTTTTGGCGATTACGGATTTTTTTACGAAACCAATTGGGAAAAAGAATTGCAAATGATAAATCTAAACATTACTGCACTTACCCATTTTACAAAGTTATTTTTGCAAGACATGGTTAAACACAGATCAGGAAAGATCATGAACGTGGCTTCTATCGCAGCATTTTTATCCGGACCAACCATGGCAATTTATTATGCAAGCAAAGCTTATGTATTAAGTTTTTCTGAAGCAATAGATAATGAAGTGCGCGATAAAGGCATAACTGTTACCACACTCTGTCCAGGCCCAACAGAAACAGGATTTTTAGAAGCTGCCGCTTTACAGGAAAGTAAATTATTTAAAGGCAAAAAAATAGCCGGTGCAAAAGAAGTTGCCGAATACGGATACAAGGCTATGATGGAAGGTAAAACAGTTGCTATCCATGGTTTCATGAATCGTATCATGGCAAATATGGTTCGCTTTATTCCAAGAGCTCTTGTTGTAAAGGCTGTAAGAAGTATACAGGGAAAAACAAATTAAAACTCACCAATTTACCTCTATCCCTCTTTCTATTCAAATTATTTGAATTTCATTTCTTTTATTGTCATCATTTTTTAATTTTAGGTTTTATTCGATCTATTAATTATAGCAGACAACTATTATCTAAAAAATAAAAAATGATCACACTCGTATTCGTTCACGGTTACAGCGTTACCAACCTTAATACCTATGGCGAACTGCCATTACGCTTGCAAGCAGAGGCTGCCGATAAAGGTTTTGAAATTAATGTGCGCCAGATCTTTTTGGGACGGTATATTAGTTTTAATGATGAAGTTAGCTTAGCGGATATTTCGCGAGCTTTTGATACCGCTATAAAAGAGCAATTACTTGGTGTTACAAAATTTATTTGCATTACCCACTCTACCGGTGCGCCTGTGGTGCGCGATTGGTGGAACCGATATTACAATAACGGTGCTTCACCTATTAGTCACCTTATTATGCTGGCACCTGCCAACTTTGGCTCTGCGCTTGCTAAATTAGGCAAGGGCAAACTAAGCCGATTAAAATCCTGGTTTGATGGCGTTGAGCCGGGACAAAAGGTTTTAAACTGGTTAATGCTTGGCAGTAAAGAAGCATGGGAACTAAATAAAAAATGGGTCAATAGTGATGGCGAACAAATTGGACCCAACGGAATTTTCCCATTTGTAATTACAGGCCAATCCATAGACCGCAAACTTTACGACAATTTAAACAGCTACACCGGTGAGTTGGGCTCTGATGGTGTGGTGCGCGTTGCAAGTTGTAACCTTAATGCGGTTTATATTAAATTATTACAAGAAGCAATTTCTGATAAAGAAAATAAACCCAACAAAATAGCCTCAACTTTTAAAATAGAGAGTTATAAAAGCTCTCCACAAGTTCCCTTGCGAGTGATAACAGGAAAATCGCACTCCGGCGATGAAATGGGAATAATGAAAAGTGTAAAAAAAGAAAAAGATGATATTGGCAGTGAAGAAACCGTTAGGGCAATTTTTGATTGTATTAAAGTAAGTAACAAAACAGAATACGACCAACTGATCACAAAATTTGAAACAGAAACCGATCAAGTTCAAAAAACAGAACTGATAGAAACAGAAACTGAATTACTGATCATAAAACGCAATTTTATTCACGACCGTTTCTCGCAGGTAATTATTAGAGTTACCGATAGCGAAGGCTACCCTATTAACGATTTTGACTTACTGTTTACAGCAGGAAAAAACAGTGATCCAAACCATTTACCAGCCGGTTTTGCAATAGACAGGCAACAAAACAGTAATAACCCGGAGACTATTACCTATTTTTTTAATTACGATGTAATAAATGGAGCACCAAAAAACGAATTAAGAGAAGCGTTAAAAGGCATACAACAATTGGGGTTAAAAATAAATCCAAGACCTTTAGAAGGCTTTGTGCGCTTTGTACCCTGCGAGATAAAAGCAAATAAAGAATTATTGCAGATGGCTTTAAAACCAAACAGCACCACCCTCATAGATATTGTTTTGCAGCGGGTGGTGAGTAAAGAGGTATTTAGAATGGAACAACCGAATGGCGATGAAATTGAATTAGACTTTAAAAAAACAAATTGGAAAAAAAGCGGAAATGTGGAATAAAAAAAAATTCAAAACACAATTATAGTGCTCTGTATTTAGTAAATTTACATATGTACAGGATATTAATAAGCACCAAAAAAATCGTAGTTATAAAATAAATGTCTCAGCAGTGTAAAATATTATTTTTAGTTTGCCTTTTGCATTTTTTGTGCAAAGGGCAAACTTATTTTAATAATTATTATAAAACAGGTTACAATAATACTTCCAGTACACATGTGTTTAATAACCCCGGCGATTCTAGTTTTACTGTATTTAATTACGCTTACGATTCTATTACAGGTTACCAGGGTTTATACTCAACCAACATCAGCAAAACCGGCATCCTCAATTTAAAAAAAGTACTTACTTATCCCAACTATGATTATTATTCTTATTTGAACGGCCTAAAGCAATTTATCCCGGCTACTAATTGCAGTTATATAGGAACTTCTGTAACTTACACAACCAGTTTAACAACCATCTTATTTACAAAAATAAATAAAGTAACACTTGATACCATCAAAACCTCTGCATATTATGATGGCATCTACGGTTATTATATGAATAACCTCATTAAATTTAACGACAACAAATATTATTTAATAGGTAATAAGAGTCTGGGCCCAACCCAATGGCCTTGTGTATTTCAACTAGATAGTAACCTAAACATTGTTACAACTTTTACTATTGTAAACCCTTCTAATATGGGTTGTACGGCAGCTACCTATGACCCGATCAATAAAAAATTGATCCTTTGTGGACGAAAACTGAATGCTTCTAACCATCCTAATAATGTTATTATTATTTGTGATACTTTAGGGGCTGTTTCCAATACTACAATTTATCCAACACAACTTACAAATGGCGTATCACAATCTTTTTATTCGGGCATTGATAACAGCATAATTACTATTGGAGCAAAACAAACCAGTATTTATGGTGGTAGTTATGAAATGTACCGTTTACAGGTATGTAAATATGATATAAATCTTAACCCTATTTGGAAAAAAACCTATGGTAGTTCATCAATAATTAATGCCTGTTATGATGCTGTTATGAATAACGATGGAAGCTTGGTTATATCCTGTGGCTATAGCGACTCCACAAGCTTACCGTTAATGAACCTTGATGGAAAAGGTGTGATCTTAAAAATAAATACTAACGGAGATAGTTTATGGATGCGGCAATATAATAATTACGTCACTGGCATTGCACCTGCTAATTATTGGGAAACATTTTATGGTATAGAAAAAACTTTGGATGGTGGTTACATTTTATGTGGGGCTATTGTAAATAAACCACAAGGAAAAGCCTGGTTGGTTAAAACCGATAGCTTGGGCTGCATTGCTTTAGGTTGTGGAAGTATAATAACAGATTATAAAGAAGGAAAGACAAGTGAAGACAACTTTACATTGTTTCCAAACCCAGCCAACGATGTGTTAAATATTAATTTTAATATTGAAACTATTGTCACAAAAATAGAGATCATTAATAATCTAGGGCAATTAATACGCGAAGAAGAGATCGTTTTAAAAAACAATTTTATTAATATAAAAGATCTAGCCGAAGGAGTTTATTTATTGCGCTTAAAAAACAGCAATTCAGAAAATATAAGTAAGCGTTTTATCATTGCACGTTAATTGTTTTTTTATAATGCAAAAAAATTGCTCAGATTTTTAATACATTCATCCTATTTTCTGTTTAGTCCTTACAAATTTTTCATTCCAAAAAAAAGGTATTTCAAGTAAATAGCTTTTATGAAAGGTCAGTAAATAAAATTGCTTCAGCCAGTCATTTTCTTCGTGTGCTTCGCAATGACGAGTTTCAATGTCCCTTGCTTTTTTAACTACATGGCTTGTATAAAAGAGATTGCTTCAGCTGGTCTTATTCTTCGTGTGCTTCGCAATGACGGATTTTAAAACTCCCCGCTTTTTTAAAGAGAGGATTTTGCGTAAGGACTACAACTTACTTCCCCGTCTTTACACGGTTATATTCATCATCACTAACCGATCTGTTTTTGTAAGAACTGTTTTTTAGTTTCCCGAACTTATAATTTACAGCCAACATAAAATAATTCATATTAACTCTTGATGTGTATTTTAAATTATACACAGGAATGTTACTTTGTCCGGCCATAATGTATTTATTTAAAATATCGCTGGCAATAAAGCGGCAGGTTAATTTATCGTTTAAAAAAGTTTTCTTTATTGTCGCATTCAGCATTGAAAATGGTTTAGAAACAAATATACCATCAACCGCGGCAGAGGTGTATTCGTAAATAAGTTCTAAGGAAAATAATTTTTTAAATCTAAATTCATCATACAAATAAATACTAAAGGTTGGTTTAACATTTTGTATCAAAATACCACCTTGATCATAACTAAACGTATTTAAAAAATATCCAAAATAGTTTGCAGTGGTCCACCACTTAAGCTCATAAGGAATTGTAACACCAAAAGAATAGGTCTCGCTTTTTTTCAAGTTTTTTGTAGTAGCCGTAAAAGCATCTGTACTATCAGTTAACTTATCTACTACCAAACGCAAAGCACCATTGGTTTTACTGTAACCAAAAGTTAAGTTAGCTTCTTTCATATATACGACGCTTGCTTCAATGGCATTAGTATATTCGGGTAATAAATACGGATTACCTCTAAAAGAAGTTAATGAATCGACATAATTAATAAAGGGATCAAGATCTTGAAACGTTGGTCGATTTATGCGACTAGATACTGTCACTGATGCTAAAAGATCTTTTGTGAAATCATATCCAAAATAAGCACTCGGAAAAAAATTAATGTATTGTCTATTTATGATCGTTGTATTTGATATTTTTGAATAACCTTCAGAATTGGTTAACTCTGCCCTGCCCCCAATACGCGCACTTACTTTATTCTTTTTAAAGCGTAACTCGCTATAGGCCGCCGCAATGTTTTCTTTAAATTCAAAGCCATTCAAATATCCCGGGTCTGAAAGCCACGAACCATCAGCCAACTGATTCTCAAATTTAATATCACTTATTTTAGAGATATAAGATTCCTTTAATCCACTTTCTAATTTCCATCGTTTATTAAAGGCTTTTGTAAGATCTAGTTGTGCACTCGCGATTTGAATATTATTTTGATTTGAATTTCGTTTATCTTCTTCGGTAATTAAATTATTGTATCTGGTTTGTAAATGAATATTGCCTGTTTGCTTAATAATAAAATTACCGTATTGTACCGCGGCAAAAAGTTCAGAACCCAAGGTGTCCAATTTTTTAGTGTAATTTCCGTTAATACCATTATTCATTAACAGGGGCGTACTTTTTGTTGTAGTATGTAAAACATACTCTTCTTTCCCATTTTGTATAATTCTATTGTCGTTATCAGAAATATCGTTCTTGTAACTATAAAAACCATTGTATTGCAAACCAAAAGTGCTGGTTGAATCCATTCGATAATTAACACCGGCTCTGTAATAATGAGCATTGGTAAAATTCTGTTTCTCGTAAATATAATTGTTCATTTCCATATTTACAGTATCGTTGGTTTTGTAAATACGTTTGTATTCGTCGGAATTCCATTGTTTACCCATGTTGTTGCCATAGCTAAAATTGGCACTCCATTTATTTTTAGTGTAATTTAATCGCAGTCCGGTATAAGTAAACAGATATTTACCCAATAAAAGATTTTGGATCACATTGCCATTATAACCTTGCAAACTACTTCTAATGGTTGTAATATTTATTACTGCCATTCCTGCCGCATCGTATTTAGAAGAAGGATTTCTTATGATCTCGATACTTTTTATTTCATTAGAAGGAAGCGATTTAAGAATATCTATTGAAGCGATCAATAAACCATCTAAATAAACAATGGCAGTACCTTTTCCGAAAACCGAGACGTTATCGGAATTACTCACCATCACACCGGGAGAACGTTTAAGTACATCGAGTGCTGTACCCGCTGAATTTAAACTTGTACCCTCAACATTTACTTTAACTTTTTCACCATCCATTTCAAACAAGGGTGTTTTGGCAGATACCGTTATTTCGTCTAAGGTGTTATTCTCTGTCATGGTGATTTGCCCAAGTTCAATGAGTGAATCTGATTTTTGACGGAAAACTACTTTTATAAATTCATTGTAACCAATTGAACTTATTTTTAAGAGAATAGAATCATTGGAAATACCCTCCAATTTAAAAGTTCCATTTTGAAAAGGAACACCCTTTAGTAACGACGAATCTTTTGGAGATAAAGCAATAACATTACCAAACTCAATAGGTTTATTATCTTTTGCAACAACTTTGCCGGTAATAGAATAAAAATTATTTTGGGAAAAAAGCGTTTGTGTAAAACAGAAAAAAATAATAAACAGTAGCGCAGCAAATTGTTTTTGCGAAATAGAGGCTTTAATAAATACGCTAGTCATATTTAATTTTTCATGCTTTTTAGAATTAACTCTAATATAATACAAAAACCGTATTTGGTTACAATAGATCAAAAAATCTCAGCTTTTTAAGGATTAGTTTGTGGTAAGTCCAGTTTATAAGATTGCTTCAGCCTTCAAAATAGTTGTGAACTACTTCGCCATCAAGGGAAACATTTCTCGATACACCTCCTTCGTCGGCACTCGAAATGACTTTGACTAAACTTCGCAATGACGGGTTGCATAGTCCCTCTATTGTGGAGAGGGGTTGGGGCGAGGCAGCTTATTTCTTATAACTCCTGCCTTTGGCAACAGCAGGAGCCGTCCATGGATCATCCGGCCAGGCATGTTTTGGATACCGACGTTGTAATTCTTTTTTTACTTCAAAATATAAATTATTCCAAAAGCTATTTAAGTCGGAAGTAACTTGTACGGGTTTGTAACCGGGTGATAACAAGTGCATCACCACTTTTGTTTTTCCGTTATTGATAATGGGTGTATCGCTTAAACCAAATACTTCTTGCAAACGCACAGATAAAACAGGCACAGCGCCATTTGAAAAATACTGAATACTAATATTTGATCCGCTTGGCACTTCTAATTTTTGAGGCGCCAAACTATTCAACGCTTGTTGTTTTTCCCAATCGAGTGAATGGTATAAGGCTTCTACTAAATTTATTTTTTTTAGATCCTCCGGTTTTTTTATTGCTTTTATATATGGACCTAACCATTCTTTATTAGTGTTCAATAAAACAGATGTACTTACATCCGGCCAGGCTTCATCTGGATTCCACAACCGAAGACTTAATATTCTATTTTGGAGTTGCACCATGCCTTCATCAAAATTCAACAGATTTTCGCCTTCTGTTTTAATAGCATTACAAATTGCTTCCATTACCAGCTCTTCATTTGGAGAAGTAATTGTTTTTGATTGTAATACCAAGCTGCCAATTTTTAATTCTTTAGTAGCAATAATACCTCCCTTGCGGGTATCCCATAAAATAAGCTCCTGCTCTTTTACCATTGGCAAAAGATCTTTAGGATTGAGCGGTGCAGCTAAAAATATTTTACCCAAACCATCTCTCAAATCCATGTGCGCAACGGCCAGCCAAGGCTCATGCGAAAGATCATCCTTATGACCTACCATTGCATATTTACCATTAGCCAATTGAAATTGCGCGTTATTACCGGGTCTGGCAAAGGCAATGCGTTCGGGATAAGCATAGGCTAACAATAAACCGGTTTCAAAAACATCTACTGCGCCATTGTCCATTTCTACATTCAGCATTTTACGATAAGAAGCGGCCACTTTTTCGATGCGGGCAAAACGATTTAAACTATTATTCATTCTGGCTCTGCGTAAAGCTTCAACCCTTAAATTAATATCAATATCCGAATCCCTTGGCAATGGATCGCGCTCTTCTAATACCGCCGCAATATCAGTTGCCAATTTAATGGTAATATCATCGCTTGCCATTAATAACATATGCGCAATACGCGGGTGACAAGCCAAACGATGAATTTGTTTTCCGTGTTCGGTGATCTTATTATTTTCTAATGCATTTAACTGATGCAGTGTTTCTGTTGCTTGCGCTAAAGCAATTTTTGGTG
>JALHPG010000011.1:0-11414 GCA_022842625.1 Bacteroidia bacterium
ATGAAAATGATGCCGAAGCAAAAAAAGTATTTGATTTAGCGTTTGATAAACTTGAGGAATTTATCGACCGCAAAGAAGACCTTTCGGGCTTAGATGGCAACCCAATCATTGACATGGCAAAGAAGGATGCCGCAGGATACAAGGACTTGCCACTCGATAAATTAAAAATGATTTATCGTTTGGAACTTGATGCTGAATTGGAAGATGGATTAACTCCTGAAATTAAAATCAGAAAGGCTGCTTTGGAAAAAGCTATTGCTGCAAAAGAGGGAAAAGGCAACGGTGTATCCGGTAGCTCAAAAAACAAATTTGCAGGTATTAGTAATGAAATAAAATTCATTCACATGTATCTGAATTTCCATGACAAGGTTCTTTATAAAAACACCATCGGTTTATTTATAGATGATCTGCAAAAAGCAATCACGGAAAAGAAGATTACAAAAAAGTCACCTGTTGCAAAGGAAATCATGGAGATGCAGGAGTCTGCATTGAAAGCATTTAATTCCATGCGGAACGCCAAGCATATTATGTTGCGTCCTGAAGTAATTAAGAAGCTAAAAGGTATTATTGAAAAGTATGAGAATGCTTACGATGATATTGATGAGTCTTATGCAAAAGAAAAAAAGCAAAAGAAGAACTTAAACGGATTGGGGAATGTTCCGGTGAACATCATGCCGAGTAAGGAATTCACAAACCTTCATTTTAATACAATCGGGTTCACAGGAAAATGGCTTGACTTTATTGGCGATCCTGCTCCGGGTTTTACTGCGATGGTATTTGGAATGCCAAAGATGGGTAAGAGTTATTTGTGTATTGATTTTGCCGGCTATTTAGCGAGAAATCATGGCAAGGTGCTATACGTTGCCAAAGAAGAGAAGCTTGATGCTACGTTACAGAAAAAATTAAAAGATAAAGATGTTGCTCATGAAAATTTATTTGTATCGGATGCACTTCCTACAGAACTATCTTCTTACGACTTTATTTTTCTTGACTCTGTAAACAAACTTGGACTTACAGCGAAAGACCTGGAAAAATTAAAAACGAAAAACAAAGGAAAATCTTTTGTCTTTATTTTTCAAGCAACGAAAGGTGGGCAGTTCAAAGGCAACAATGAGTTTCAGCATGATGTTGATGTTGTAATTGAAATACCTGAAAAAGGCATTGCAACACAATACGGTCGTTTTAATCAAGGCGGAAAGATGGGAGTATTCGATGATGCGCCCATTGGAGATATGGAAGAGTTAAATGGTGTCAGAAAAAGCGGAAAGAACTTGGAAGTTCCAAAGAAAGTATCGAACGTAGACACTATGAAAAAGAAGCAAAAACACGAAGTGGACTGGACAGAGCCAAAGCATCTGAACCACTCCGATTGGCGTGATTTAAAATTGGTAAAGCAATACTACGATGAAGGTGATTTCAAGCAAGCCATGAATTATGCCTCAAGATTAGAGACTATTGTTCGGGAAGAAATTCCATCAAAAATTTGGGTGGAGATTGGTGGCGAGTTAACTCAAACCGGAAAAGACCGAATGATGTCAAAGGATTACGAGAACCGGGCTGACGACATTAACCCAAGGTTTATTTTTAGCACAACATCAACTGCTTTACTTGTTGAGGCTCTGAGGGGGGACTTCGATTTAAAGCAGCTTGTAAGGCGAGAATTAGCCAACAGGGGGCTTAATGCCGAGGGTAATTGGGTTGGCTTTGATAAAGCTGCCCAAATCCATAAGATTAGAAAATAAAGGCTTAAAACAAGCCTTCAATTAAGCGGAGTTATTCTCCGCTTTTTGCTTGTTCTTTGATTTATTGTAACTTTCTGAACATTATTGGCTATAAACATGGAGGTAATAAATAGTATGAATAGAATTTTTGCAACGCTAATGTTGATTACAACATATACGGTTTCGATTGGACAGACAAATACTAATTTTGCTGATAGTATTCGGATAAAATATAAAATTCCGGAACTGGCATACGCAGTAATCTCTTCTGACAAAGTTATAGAGCTTGGTGTATTAGGGGTTCAAAAAATAAATACAAATTCTAAGGCTCAGATAAACGACAAATTCCGTATTGGTTCAAACACAAAAACTATTACAAGCTATATTGCAGCAAATCTTGTTAAACAAGGAAAGATAAAATACGAGACGAAATTTTTTGATTTGTATCCGGAGCTAAAAGAAAAAAGTAATTCAGCATATTATGATTTGACTTTACAAGATCTTTTGACATTCCGTGCGAAACTAATGAGTTGGACATACACTAATGAGACTCCCACCGAAAAAGAAATCAAAGGGGATGAAAAGCAACAACGTTACGAATTTGTGTCTTGGGTTTTAAAACAAAGCCCTGATACTGCAACTAAAGTTACTTATTGGTCTAATCCCAGTTATGTTGCTGCTGGTTTAATGCTTGAAAAGGCTACAGGTAAAGACTACAAAACATTAGTTTATGAATTAGGCAAGGACTTGAATATACAATTTGGTTTTGGTCAACCTAATAGTTTTGATAAAAAGCAACCTTGGGGACATGACGCAGATTTAGTAGCAGAGAAACCAAGTCAAAACTATAAACTCAATTGGTTGTCCTCGGCAGGTAATGTTAATGTTAGTTTACCTGATTATGCAAAATTTATTCAAATGCAGTTACAAGGGCTTTTAGGTAAATCTAAATCATTCACAGCAGAGGAATTTAACTATATGCATTATGGTTTACCTAAATTTTCTTTTGGTTGGCAGGTTTATACTGATGAGCAGACAAATTTAAAATACTCCTATCACAAAGGAAATCCCGGAACTTTCCTTTCACAAGTGTTTATTTGTAAGGACAGTGATCGTGCATATATTTTCTTTGTTAACGTACAGTCTGATGAAGCAGAAAAGGGATTGTCTGTGTTATTTGATGAATTAAAGAAAAAACAAGGAATGTAAAAATGAAAACGAATCTACTTTTTTTCCTCTTTTCAGTATTCTATGTGAATGTTCTGTTTTCACAGAAAATTCCTAAGACCTTACTTTTTGTTGGCACTTACACAGCAGGAAAACCTGATAGCGGAATTTATGTTTATGAATTTAATTCCATTTCAGGTATGCTTAAACAATTGGCTACCGGAAATAATTTAGTTAATCCTTCTTTTTTAACTGTTTCAACCAACGGAAAATATCTATATGCTTGTACCGAATCGAAGTTGCCTCAAAACGGAAATGTATCTGCATTTAAAATTGATAGCATATCGGGTAAAATAAATTTTATCAATAAACAATCTTGTGGAGGGGAAAACCCGGTTTACCTCACTACTGACAAGACCGACAATTTTATTATTGATGGAAACTACACAGAGGGCAACGTTACAGTATTTAAGACTAATGCTGATGGCTCTATAAATCCATACTCCCAAATGATTCAGTTTAAAGATAGCAGTATAAATAAAACAAGGCAAGATAAAGCGCACATACATTCAACAGTATTTTCGCCAAAAAATGATTTTATATATTTTCCTGATCTTGGCAGTGATAAAATAAGGGCGTTTAAATTTGATATAGGCAATATTGAACCGCTATCAAATGCAGACAATTATATAGTTAAAACTCCTTTAGGAAGTGGACCAAGGCACTTTACTTTTCATCCGAATGGTAAATATGCATACTGTATTGAGGAATTAAGCGGAATTGTTGCTGTGTACAATTATAGTAATGGAAAGCTTGATACGCTACAGAGAATATTTTCATATTCTAAAAAGCAGGAAAGCTACGGCAGTTCAGATATCCATGTTTCTCCAGATGGATTATTTTTATACGCTTCAAATCGGTGGGAAAACGAAAATACTATTTCTATTTTTTCTATTGATCAAAACAATGGTAAGTTAACGTTAATTGGTCACCAATCAACTTTTGGAGACCATCCAAGAATGTTTGTAATAGATCCGAGTGGCAAATTTCTTCTTGTCGCTAATCTTGTAACGAACAATATTGTTGTTTTCAAAAGAAACTCAAAAACAGGATTATTAACTAAAACAAAGTATGAAATTAGTGTCCCAAGACCTTCATGTTTGAAAATGAGAACTTACAACAATCTAAATGACTAATTCAATCAAAAATAAATTATACGGACTCGACCATTTGAGGGCTTTGGCTATTATTTTCGTTTTTTTATATCATTACAAGCTACCATTTTTTGGTCATCCTGATTGGTTAAAAGATGTCGCAAAGTTTGGTTGGACAGGAGTTGATCTTTTCTTTGTGTTAAGCGGTTTTTTAATTTCTTCGCAACTTTTCGCTCAAATAAAAGAGGGGAATCCTATTTCTTTCAAGCAATTTTTTTTGAAACGGTTTTTTAGAATTATTCCGGCTTATTGGGTGGTGCTTACGATATACGTTTGCTTTCCATTTTTCCATGAAAGAGAAGCCTTAGCCCCTATTTGGAAGTACCTGACGTTTACACAAAATTTTGGATTGGATATAAAAGACAATGGTACATTCTCTCATGCATGGTCACTTTGCGTAGAAGAACATTTCTATTTATTCTTACCAATTATTTTAATTTGCTTATCCTTCACCAAATTTTTTAATAAATCATATTGGTTACTTATTATTTTGGTTTTAGGGGGGATTCTTATTCGGATGTTTAATTGGGATACTTTTTTTCTTCCAAACATAGAAAAGGAAAATGCTTGGTTATTTTGGTATAAATATATTTACTACCCAACTTATAATCGATTAGATGGGCTTTTGGTTGGTGTTTCTATTGCGGGTCTTTATCAATTTTATCCGAGTTTATGGAGCAAGGTGTCAAAATACGGCAACTTATTTTTAACTTTTAGTGTGCTTGTACTAACTGGTGCATATTTCTTATGTTACGAAGAACATTCTTTCGGTGCTTCTATTTTTGGCTTTCCTTTGGTTGCCATTGGTTATGGCTTAATGGTTATTGGTGCTATAAGTCCGACAAGTTTTCTTTACAAATGGAATTCCAAAGTAACAACATTTATTGCGATGCTTTCTTATGGAATATACCTAACACACAAGGGAGTAATTCATTTAACTCAAGAATTTTTTTCAAATTACAGCATGGATATCAACAGTAATTTAATGTTAATTATTTCAGTGCTATTTTGCCTATTGGCAGCCTTAATTCTGAATTTTTCAATTGAAAAACCATTTATGAAATTGAGGGTGAGAATATTGACAATGTTAAAATAAAAGAGAAAATTGAACAATAAAGTAACACAGATTATCCGAAGAAATATATTTGATTTTATTCAGGCTGAACAACTTTGGTGGTCAGGTAGAATGAGCGAAATAGATTTTTTATCAAGATTATTTGATCTTGATAATTTAGAATCATATGACGGGCGTTTCCCAAATGCAGCAGGAGATATTTGGCAACATCGAGTTAACAATCCTAATGATTGGGAGGATAATTGGATTTATACCGACAAACGGTTTAATCTTCTTCAATGTGATGATTCCGTTTTTCTAAACTTTTTATGCGAAATGATCCACCCTTTAGTTCGGGTAGATTCTTCTGAAGTCAATCGCCTACTTCAGATATTTAATGAAAATCTTAAAGAGGATAATTACGAGATAGTTGAAAAAAGTAAAATTTCCGGAAAACCAATTTTTGTTGGTAGAATAAAAATAACAGGGCAAGAATTCCTGCAAAATAAAGGGGCTATTATAAAAAAAATCCTCAATGCTGATTATGTAACTCAGCAAATAAGTTTAATGGAGACATCTATTGAGAATTCACCCCATGTATCCATAGGTATCGCAAAGGAGTTAATTGAAACTTGCTGTAAGTCAATATTTGAAGAAAGAAAGGAAGAATATGACAAGAATTGGGATCTGCCCAAATTAATGAAGGAAACTACTAAACTTTTAAAATTGACTCCGGATGATATTCCAAATGAAATTAAGGCAGCAAATTCTATCAAACAAATTTTAGGAAGCCTTTCATCAGTTGTTCAGGGAATCTCTGAGATAAGAAATGAATACGGAAGTGGTCATGGAAAGGATGGGAAATTTGTAGGTCTCCAGCCACGACATGCAAAATTGGCAGTGGGAGCTGCATCAACCTTAGCAATTTATCTTTTAGAAACCCACGAATTAAGGAAACCATGACAAAACCTTTAATTTTTAATACCTTTGCTCAAAGAAATTTAAGAGGCGATTCTTTGAACTATAACAGCGACTTCCAACTACGAGAGTTCATTAGAATTCTAAGTGCCTGAAAGTCATCAATAAAGTTCGATAAATCCAACCCGTAGGGTACAAAATCAGAGTGAGAGAGGAGAGCGAAAGCGACCTTTCGAACTCTGATTTTTTTTCTTCACTCACTCCCACTCTCAAATTAATCAGAGTAAGAGAGGAGAGCGAAAGCGACCTTTCGAAACTCTGATTTTTTTTCTTCACTCACTCCCACTATCAAATCAAATATGTTTGACTTCGAAAAATTAGATGTATATCAAAAAGCTAAATCATTCAATTCTTCTGTTTACAGCCATATTCAATCAAATAAAAACATTGATTCTACTTCAAAAAATCAATTAAGAAGGGCATCTCTGAGTATTATGCTGAATATTGCCGAGGGCTCAAGCCGCTTCAGTAAAGCAGACAGGAGGAATTTTTATGTAATTTCCAGAGGTTCGGCTTTTGAATGTGTAGCCATTTTTGACTTCATGAAAGAACAAAAGATCATTTCCGAAGATCTATATAATGACTTTTATAAAAAAGCAGAAGAATTATCAAAAATGATATACGCAATGATCAAAAACCTTTCATAGAGAGCTGAAAAAAAACAGGTTCCTAAAATCAAGTATAACGTTTTACAAAAACAGTTATTACTTTAGTCACAGTTCTTTTTTATTGGTATAATGTTCAAAATAATCACCATTCTAACAATTAAATGTTTTTTAAGGATAAAACCTAATTATTTGATAATCAAAACATTAAATACATCACGGTATATTGCTATTTTCAAAAATTTATGTATTATTGTAAACGAATAAAATTAATCGTGTAACAACCACGATAATTTATTTTTTAAACAATTATGATTATGAAATTTTTAAGAACATCTGTACTTTTTTTATTCTTGTTATCATTAACAACTACTGTTAATGCACAAGGCGGCGGAAAAAAAACATCTGCGCTATCTCGTTTTTTCAAAAAAACACCTTGGACTTTTACACTTGGTGGTCACGTGGTAGATGATGATGGCAGACCTTTCAGTAACTTATTTAATGTCGCTAAAACATGGAACTTTCTTCCATATCCTACACGTTTGGCTATTGATGGGTATTACAAAAAAGGCTGGAGTTTTCAATCAGAATTTTCTTTTACCCAATACAAAACTAATAAGTTAATTAACGGTGATGACATAACATCCACTTATACATTTTTTTCTGCAGATGCGCATGTAAAATATGATTTAAACGAATTATTTGGCGATACGCATTGGTTTGACCCGTACGTTGCCGCAGGTTATGGTTACAATATGAGAACCGTTGCAAAAAATCCAAATTCTGCAAGTGCAAATGCAGGTTTAGGTTTTAATATTTGGGTATACCAAAATCTTGGTTTTAATGCGCAAACAATTGCTAAATTCTCAATGATAGAAGGCACTTCCAATTACCTTCACCATTCAGTAGGTATCGTTTACCGCTTTGAATATGGTATGGGTAACCGTCCGGGTAAATTAGGAAAACGTTACACGTTTTTAAAAACAATTAAATAATAATCTCAACAAAATTTAAAAATGAATTATTTTAAAAACGCTTTATTCACCATTGTTGCTTTAGTTGTTTTTAGCAATACGAATGCTCAAACATTTGCTCAAAGATTAAAAAATACTACTTTTGTTTTTGGATTAAGTGAACATATTGTGATCGATAACGGCAAAGAGTATCAATTTAAATTTGATACCAAGAGCTGGAATCTATTGCCTTTTCCAAGTAAAATTTCTGCCGAAGCCTTCTTAAAAAAAGGTTGGAGTTTGGGTACAGAATTTGCTTATACCTCATACAAAGCAAACGCAATTGTTGATAATGTTGCTTTATTAAAAGACAATACTTTTTTCTCAGGAGATTTTCATATCAGATATCATTTTGACATCTTGTATAAAACGCCAAGTTTTTTTGACCCGTATTTGATGACAGGAATGGGCTTTACTTATCGTTCTGGTGTAAACAAAACACAAACAAGCACCGGTACAAATAATATTGGTGTTGGTTGTAATTTTTGGATCTATAAAGGCTTTGGTTTAAGTTTACAAAGTGTAGGTAAATTTACAATGAAAGGCGGTACAAAATCAAATTACCTTCATCACTCGGTTGGTTTAGTTTATAAGTTAAAACCACTTTCGGGTAAACCTCCTCTTAAATAATATTCAATTTAAAAATATCAAAAAAAGCCATCCAATTAATTAGATGGCTTTTTTTGTTTCATGCTCATCCCAATTTTTTAATAATTTCATAATTGCGATCAATATTAACTCACCCACGAACCGTTTTAAAAAAATTAGAGAAGGCTAGAAAATATTTCTCAGGCTATGATTCAACCCCGATAGCTATCGGGGAAACCTTTTTGATTCTGATAATTATCTGCAGACAGGTATAAAGCTGTTCACTTATAGAAATACAGATCAACTTTGTAAAAAAACGCGTGAATTAATTAACTACAATTAGTTTCTGTTGCGAAACAACTTTACCGTTATTTGAATCTGTTACCTCTACAATATAAATACCAGAACTTAGATCAGCACAGTTTACATTTAGCTTTGTTACACCAAACTCAGGACTATGCATTATTGATTTTACAGTACGTCCATAGATATCTTTAATTGAAACAATTACCGTTGTTAAAACTTTTGAATTAAAGGTAATTGCAAAATTATCTTTAACAGGGTTTGGAAAAAGATCGCCTACAATTAATTTTTCATAATTTCCTTCTATTGGATAAACAAAAGTACTTCGTTTTGCACCATCATTCTCCAAAGCAGTAATTCTATAATAATTTACAATATTTGCTTTAAAATTAATATCCTGAAACTCATATAATGAAGGTTGGTTGTGTGGAGTGGTTTTACCTATCTCAGTAAAGTTTACCGCATCGGTACTTCGTTCAATAATAAATTCTTTTATATTTATTTCCTGAGCAGTTTCCCAGTTTAGTTTGTTCACCGCATCGATCTGCTGCCCATAAAAACTTTTAAAGTTGACAGGCAAAGTTACACAAGGCCCACCCGGACCGGCACAGGGTGAGGTAAATTTACGAGCGCCTCCAGATGAGACCCATTGATTGTATGGCCCCGGGGCAGCCACTGCATTATGAGCAGTTGCATTCACTAAAGGGATATAGGTTAACCCGTCATGGCTATGTAATCCCGCAACAGCCTGACCATTATTCCAACCCGGGCAAACCCCTTTATTGGCAATATGAATTTCAATCACGTTGGTGGTTTCCATTAATTTGATCTGACCGGTATAATAAATACTTGGGCTATTTGTTCCACAACTAAACATAGGGATGCTTTCAAAATTTACAACAAAGGAACGTGTAGGGGCAACTCCCAAGGTAATATAACGCATAGTCCCTCCCAAACTTGGGTCAATGTCCTGCCAGGGAGCCAAAATAGCATTACGAGGAATGGAGGTTGTCGGATTTGGTGCCGGTTGTGGTAAACTCCAGCCTGTACCCATACCGGGCGCTGCGTATTGATTGGTTTGTATGTTGGGAAAACATGGTACCGCATCAAACACAAAGGCGCCGTTTGAGGCTACGTATCCTCCCCAGTATTGAGACCCTCCTAAACAAAATGGAAATCCAAAATTTACCACAGAATTAAATAAGATATCGTCTGTGGCCGGGAATACGGTACCGACAAAAGCATTAAAACTATAGGCTTGAAAAGAAGGAGCATAGGTAGACAAAGGGCAACCTACCGTAAAGGTAGAGGCTGCAACCGCAGTACTTGTACCTGTATTAGCCCCGCAAAGCGTTAAGCGGCGGTAAAAGGTTGTAGCGCTTACCGGAACATTTAAAGTGGCTAATGTAGCACCAGGTACATTTGCCCAAGGACCAATGGCTGCAGGTGCTGATTGCCATTGGTAGGTGATACCGCAACCTGTGCCCGCACCTGTAACCGATAAACCAACCGAACCGGCCGGAGGGCAAGTTGCCGATAAATTAGTGGCGTTACCGCCAGCAGGAATTCCCGAACAAGCTGGCATACAAGTAATAGTGGCTGTCCATCCTGCGGCTACAATTGAGCCATCTGATGTAAAACTAAATGTAAGAGAAGTACCACTTGATGTTATAACACCTGGTCCTGTAACACCAGCGAAGGTTCCCAACAAAGGACTTAATCCATTAGGGCCATCAAATATCCTCAAACGATCACAACATCCTTCGGTTGCAAATGCCGAATTAAAACTAACCATTAAACAACTTCCGGCAGGCGCGGTAAACGTTTTAGTGAGATTTTCATTATTGACATAATTACCTGCACTACCACCGCTATCATAAAATAAACTAGACGAAGGACATGGTAAAGCCACATTTACATTACTCATTAAATAAGGTTGCGCCTTGGAAACAAAAACAAGACAAAAGAAAACGAAAAAAAATCTTATTACTTTATACATAAAATTTTATTTTAATTGAAATACTTGCTCATTGGTTAAACCATTTACAATCTCATCAAAAGCAGCTGTGACTTTAAAATAACAGTTGTTAGTATCATAAAATGGTGTTATTACCTTTAGAAGGTCATAATAAGTAGCAAACGAGGGTGAAACATTGCTGAATGTAATTAGCATAACATTGTGGTTACCGTAAATATACTTTGCACTTACAACTTGATTATATTTTAAGAACTCAGTTTTTATATTATTTAACTGGTTGGTTGTAACATCAGGAAAACCAATAACCACCTTGCTTTCAATGGCATCGGTTATTAACGGCTCTTGGCAAAAAGACAATTTTGCATAGGCCAAAAACAGAAATATAAAAATAGTTTTAAATGTAACTTTCATGATAAAACGTTTAACAGTAAATGTACCGATTTTTCATAAAAATTCCTAGTGCTTGCCAGCTTTTTGAGTGAGATGTGGTTTTCGCTGAGTGAACAAACTTTTCTGAATCATTCTCCCCAAGCAAAACTAGTTCTAAAAAAAAGAGGTTCACTTTACAGTGAACCTAAACATTAATTTGGCGGATTTTTACTAGCTAAATAACTTCTGCCATTTAGATTTGGGTTTTTCTTTGCCATAACCATAACCTCCGTAGCCATACCCGTAACCATATCCGTAACCATAGCCCTTCTTTTGATCTGTTCCGTTCATTAAAATTGCCATATTTGGTAATTTATTTTCTTTATGGGCGTTTTCAGGCACATACAAAAACTGTTTTTGCAAA
>JALHPG010000011.1:11424-12501 GCA_022842625.1 Bacteroidia bacterium
CGGCATATTTACCCAATAACAAAGTGTCTGTTACTAGTCCAACCGGCGCTGTATCTACGATCACATAATCATAGATCTCTCTCACATTTTCAAACATCTCGCTAACTCTGGCATGCATTAATAACTCTGCCGGATTTGGCGGTATGGCTCCTGAAGGCAGGAGGTCTAAATTATCAATTTCAGGCGCCTTAAAAATAATGTCAGTTAATTTTATTTCATTGTCTACAATGTAATTACTTAACCCCACTTTATCGTTTAAACCAAGGTATTTTAAGATCTTAGGCGCTCTAAGATCCATTCCAATTAGCAGTACTTTTTTTCCTGAATTGGCGATAATGGATGCTAAATTCAAGGCCACAAAAGATTTACCTTCTTTGGCCAAGGTAGAGGTAACAAAAATAGTTCGCCCTTTAGGTTTATTATTGTCCATAATAAAATCAACATTGGTTCGAAGTAAGCGAAATGCTTCTGCGATACTTGATTGGTCGCCTTTATTAACAACAATTTTCTTTTCAGATTCTACATAAGGAATATCACCTAAAAATGGCACGCCAATTTTATCAATATCGCGTTTCCCATGCACTTTGTTATCCAACACATCTATAATATAAAATATTACTACCGGCAAAATAAAACCCAACAACAAAGCTGCTAAATAAATTATACGTTTATTCGGCGAAACCGGAATGCCGTTACTATAAGCATTATCAATGATCTTGGCATTAGCAACAGTTACAGCTAAGGCAATATTGGTTTCTTCACGCTTTTGGAGAAGATATAAATAAAGGGTTTCTTTAATTTGCTGTTGACGTTGGATAACACGGTACTCGCGTTCATATTTTGGTACGGTAGCTATCTTCGAATTAATACCACTTTCTTGTTTATTAAGCTCTTTTAGTTTTATCTGAAGAGAGTTTTTATAATTCAATAAACTTTCTTTTAAACTATTTCTTAATCCTGTTACCTGTGTAGTTAAATTTTCAACTACCGGATTTTTTTCACTCGAATATTTTAAGATCCTATTTCGTTCTATAACTGCAATATTATGGCTGGCGATCATTGTGGCAACAGCAGGAT
>JALHPG010000011.1:12511-52214 GCA_022842625.1 Bacteroidia bacterium
TAAACCTAAGTTGGCAGGGATCAAATCGCTTGGCGAAGTATGTTGAAGGATATAATCATACATATACTCTGATAATTTTACCTGAGTATTTGTTTGTAATAATTCCAATTCATTATCACTTCCCGTTTTTAAAAATAATCCTGCTTCAGACTCTACATCAATTAACTTATGGTTCGTTTTAAAACTCTCTGCTTCTTCTTCAACATTAGATAATTCGGAAGTGATAAATTTAATACGGTCATTAATAAAATTAGCTGTGTTTTGAGAAACCTGGTTCTTATCGGCAACAGCATCCGCATTGTGTTGTTTAATTAAATTATTTACAATGGCTTCGGCTTTATTTTTTAAGGGGTCTTTTAGGCTGATCTCAATAACATTAGAGGTTTTATTTACCGGAACAACTATTATTGATCCTCTGTAATTATCCACAACGGAGGACATAGGTGAAACAACGATCCGTACTTCTTTGCCAATAAATTCTTTAAACTCAGTTGGATTTGGGTAAAGGATGATCTTTCCAAGAGGTGTTTCAACGACTTCATTAAAGGCTCCTGAACCAATCGCTTCGCCTTTAGCACTAGATAATTTAAAATTTGTTTTTGACTCTATTGTAACAACTATTTCATTATTTAGAGCATAAATTGAGGTGTCTCCATTTTCAAAACGAATAGTTATCGGAGAATTATCAAACTTCTCAATATCAAAAGGATTTTTCTTGATGTAATACTGCACGTTCAATCTTAATTCTTTCGCCACCAAAGTCATTAAAGCTCTAGATTTTAAGATCTCTATTTCATTATCAATATTATTTACTCCTTTTAAAAGACCGAGGTCTTCAAATGCTGATAATTCAGAGATTGCTCCTCCTTTTTTATCATCTTTAATTAAAACAGAGGCGCTAACTTCAAACATAGGTTCCTGATAGCGCAAATATACTTTGGCTGAAAAAAAAGCAATGATCACGCTTAATAAAAACCATTTCCAATGCACGGTATAGCGGTAAACAACATTAATAATATTGTTTTCCGATTCAGCGTTATCTTCGTGAGCGTATTTGGTTTGTTCGTTCTCCATTTATTTTACCTGCTTAATAACGTAACCATTGTAATTAATAAAGAAAGCACAGAAATTGCAATGCCAACATTAGATGCATTTACAACAGAGGAATTGATCTTAGCTCTATTCGGTTCCACATACACCACATCATTTTGGTGCAGATAATAAACCGGTGAACTGAATAAACTTTTAGAGGTAAGGTCAACTCTGGTTTCAGTTTTCTTACCATCTACATCGCGAATAACCAAAACATTTTTTCGCACTGCGGTAATTAAAAGATCTCCGGAAATCCCCAAGGCTTCGGGCAAGGAAATTCTTTCATTAGGAATTGTAAAGGTTCCCGGATTTCTAACTTCACCCAGTACTGTTATTTTATAATTTAAGATCCTTATTAACACACTTGGATTGTTTACATAAGCTTGCAATTTTACTTTTAATAATTCTGCAGCAGCCGTTCTATCTAGACCTCCTAATTTAATTTTACCTAATACCGGAAAATCGATATTTCCATCTCCATCAATCAAGTAACCCGGGGGTGTTGGAGCACCTTGCATATACCCACCCACAATTTGTGCGGCATATTGTTGTGGTAAATTAAATGGTTTTACTGCGTCTGCATCAACCCCCATAACATTTATTGACAGGAGATCATCTGTTCGTAAGATGGGCGTATAATTTTTATTTGCATCGGAAGTTGAAACAGCTTCGCTACCTTGAAAATAGATCAATTTTTTTTTTGAAGTACAAGATGTAAATGAACCAACAAGCCCGAACAACAATAAAATCCCGAAAATACGGAGGGCAGAAATAAACATACTTTTAGTTATAACACTCATTTTAATAGGATATAAAAGTAACAAAATATTAGAAATAATAGGCTTAGGCACTTCTTATTTTATTGGTTAAAATATTATAGATGGCCTTAAAAATAAATTTTGGCTTTGTAGAATATGGGTGTTTTTCCAAACTCTCCAAATAAATACGCTCTGCTTCAATATTTCCTGCGTCGTCAGGCATGTTAAGTGACACGTATGGAGGAATGCAACCAGGTTTCACCTTTTTCCTTTTCTCCTGCATTTCAAGTGGAAATTCGTTGAACCTTGTTTGACTGATAGGCCTTACTCCCATTATTGACATTTCGCCCTTTAAAACATTTATTAATTGAGGTAACTCATCTAACCAGTATTTTCGTAAAAACTTACCCCAAGGCGTTAACCTAAAATCATCAGCAGGCTTTCCTTTATCATTATACCCATTCGTTTTTAAAACATAAGCTTGCAAATATTCAGCATAGGGATGCATTGTTCTGAATTTGTATACACCTATCAGCTTTCCGTTTTTTCCAATACGTGGCATCTTATATAATGGACCATAACTGGCATTCATATTAAATTCCGGCGCCTTTACTTTTTTTGCGATCACGTATAAAAAACCATTAAAACTGTTATAGCTTTCTATCTCAAAGCCACAACTTACTAGTCGCCCAAGTGCTTCAGCCTTTGACAGCACCCTGTTTCTGCCGCGCGTGAGAAGAAAATATATTTTTTTTAATCCTGCTATCTTTGGAAAAACACGCATAAAAATAAATTCCAAACCAAAATAAATATTTCTGATGATCGGAATTTTACCGATCGTCTTTCGTTCTCTTCTCGCAGAAAAAGTTTCTAAACAACAAATAAATTGGCCGTCTGTTTTTAATTTGGAATTGATGCTTTCAAAAAATTTATTGATATATCGTATATCGTTTACGCGGCTTAGATTAACAACTACATTTATTTCGCCTACATGATTTAAAATATTAAAGTCGTTAGTAGTAGAAACCACAAGGGTTTGAGGCGACTCCATATCGCCGTACAGAGAAAAATATTCATATACTTCTAAGGAAGTTTTTTGAACGATCAGATCTTTCATTGTAAACTATGTAATTGAGAATTGATCACTTTTTTTTGAAGATCTCTTTTATGAGTGCATAAAGAAAATAAGAATTACAGATAAAATATCTTTTAGCTAATCGTTTTGGGTCCTGCAAAGTCCTTACCAACCAGCGCAGGCCTAATTTTTTTGTAAAAGAGTCGAGTTTAACCTCGCCAACAAAATATTCATAACTGCCTCCTACTCCCATTAAAACTTTAGTATTCAAAACATCTTTATTTTTAATAATAAATTCTTCTTTGCGCGGTGAACCAAAAGCAACAAAAAGAATATCCGGAGCAAAATCTGCGATTTTTTGGATCACCATTTGTTCATCTTTTGCAACATCATAATAACCGTTCTGAAAATCCACATTT
Source organism: Bacteroidia bacterium (assembly GCA_022842625.1). GTDB lineage: Bacteria > Bacteroidota > Bacteroidia > B-17B0 > Aurantibacillaceae > Aurantibacillus. Next base: position 15,856 of record JALHPG010000011.1, read on the forward strand.
TTTGCAAGGCTCGGATGATCTTTTTCAATTTTAGTTTTTACTTTATCGAGCAAACTTTGAGTTGATCCTAAAAAAAACAATCTGTATCCTAAAACATTTGCTTTCTTTATTAACTTCACCATTAACTCAGCACCGGAAATTGCTTCAATTTTTTTTCCGTGCACTAATTTTTCCGCAAAAACGATCGATTGTCCGTCAGGAATAATGTGTGTTCCACAAGAATATAAGGCTTTTAGTTTTGCATCCTTTGCGCCTTGATGAAGTTTTAAAGTATTTAATGAAATGATAGTTGTAACCTGACCTGTTTTTATTCGTTGGTCAATTTCTTCAATTAACTCATTTCTTGTTTTTGTATAAACGTTATAATCAAAAAGCTGACTCATTTAGTTGACCGTTCTTAATTTATTTAATAAAGTGGCACTTCCGGCAAACATCCAGGCGTTAGACCAACGCATAAAAGATCGTTTAACAGTATAATTTTTAAATTTTCTAAAATAAAAAAAACCTTTTTTATCCTGCATATTCTTTATCATCCAATGCGCCGTTTTTAAAGCTTGATCGCAATTATTAAATCGTGATAAGGTTAACATTGCCTGAGATGCGCCGGTGCAATCTACAGGAAAAGATCTGTTATCATAAAATTTAGGCATTCCATTTGCTTCAAAAAAATTATTTACATAATAATTAAAACCTGCTTGTAAATTCTTATCAAATGAATGATCGCCGGTTCTAACAATAAATTCATCTAAGCAATCAAGTATATATCCGGTATGATAATTATCCACCCAGGTTCCGGTTTTACTTCTAGAATAAACCCAGGCGCCATCATTTCGTTGATGTTTTACAACAAAAGCAGCGGCTTTTTTTGCTTCAGATCTTAATACTTCGTTTTTTGTAACAGAATAAACCTGAGCCAATAAACGAACACCTTTCATACTAGCATTAAAAACTTCCTGATGATCGAAAGGAGAATATGAAAAACAAAAATCCTTATCCTCATCATATGTTCTTTTAATATCTTTTAAAACAAATTCAACCGCGCTTTCACATAAAGCAAAAGCTTTTGCATTTTTAAAAACTTCGTGGGCAATAAAAAGTGCATTTGTAATAATACCTGTAGCAACTATGGTTGGCTGATAGCTTGGTATATTACTATATCTTGCTGCCCAATCAAAATCGTAACCCCAACAAGCGCCGCTGTATCCGGAAGGAATTAATTTCTCCAGTTCGTCAATTAAAAATTCAACTTTACGTTTATACTCCGCTCGCTTTTCAGGAAACGCTAAAGCTAAACCGGCATAGCCTTGAATGCATAAGCCTATAGTAACAGGATTATAACCCTTTGGAATAAAAAAAATTGGTCTTAAATTTATAGGAGAGCGCTTAATGACCTGCTGAAAACCAAAGCGCAAAATTTTATTGGATCTTAAAAAAGGTAAACGAAAAATAGGAGATTTTAATCCATCATAGGGATCATAACCACGATAGTTTTCCTTCTCGATATAAGTTACTAATTTACTTAAAGAATTCTCAAGCGCTAGCATCTAAACTGATCTTTCTGTTTTCTTTAATACTTTGTATGACCTTTAGAGTTGCTAAAGAACTTAAGTAGCAATCTTCAAAAGAAATAGGTGCATTAGACCCTTGTTTAATGGATCGTAAAAATAATTCTATTTCGTTTGCATGACCTTTGTCTTGACCCGCAAACTTTTTTGTTGTTGTAGTTTTACCATAAATGGTTAGCGATTTAAAATCATCTATACTCGCAACCACTCCGCCACAAAAAACTTCTATCGATTCTTTCCCCAAATTTTTGTTTCCGTTCGAAAAATAATTGATGGATGCAACGCTGCCGTTTGCAAAACTTAAATTAATAACTACTGAATTATTAAGATCATTTGCATCCTGCATAGAATTGGCGGAAACAGATATTATTTTATCACCCGCCAAATGCATGGCCAGATCAACAAAGTGACAACCTTCACCAATAATTCTACCACCACCAACCACAGGATCGTTCACCCAATGATCAGGAGAAACTACACCTGCATTGATGCGCATACTGATCGTTTTTGGCTGACTCGCAACAAAAAGTTTTTTTACTTCCATTACAGCCGGCGCAAAACGACGGTTAAAACCAACCATTACTTTTTTAGCCGTATTGCTTTTTATTGCCATTTCATAGGCAGTTTTAATTTCTTCGAGCTCGGTTTCGTTTAAGGCCAAAGGCTTTTCAACAAATATGTTTTTAGACCGTTTAATTGCTTTCACTACATATTCAGCATGTGAATTATGTCGAGTTGTAATAAATACTGTATTTATTTTTTCATCACTAATTAATTGATCGGCTGTTTCGGCGCAATAATTAAACGCATACTTATCGGCCACATATCTTGCAATATTGCCACGAGCTGTGGCAATTCCAACAAAATTACACAACCCTTTCATTTTTGGAAGAAGTGTGCCTTGCGCAAAATTACCTGCACCTATCATGCCAACATTAGCCTCTTCCTTTAAAATTGTTTTATTATTTAACTGAACATTAGAAGCGATTTGTTTTACCTCATCATACTTTATAACCACGCCATTAAATGCTTCCAATTTTGATAAGATCATATCGTAAGCATTTGGGGCATCTTCTAATGAATACGTATGAGAAATTAAGGGCTCAATGTTAATTGCTTTAGAGGATAACAGATCGATATAACTTTGCATGTTGCGATTTTCTGTCCAACGCACATAACCTATCGGATAATCAATTCCCTTTTCCTCATAATTCATATCATAACGGCCCGGGCCATACGACATAGACATTCTTAGATCTAATTCTTTTTTAAAATAATTTACCCGATCAAAACCTGTGGGAACAGCACCAACAATAACAACTTTTCCTTTTTTTCGAGCCGAACTTCCGGCAAATTCTATTGGATCTAAGGAAGAAGTACCTGCGGTAATAATAACCGAGTCAACCCCGTTACCGTTAGAAAACTGTTGAATAAGATCTTCTATACCTGCGGTGTTTCTATTGTACACATTTTCAATTCCTGTTTCTAAGGATTGAGCAACTTGTTTATCAGACACGTCAACACAAATTGCTTTAATACCTGAGGCTTTAAGGATCTTTGCCGTTAATTGTCCGAGTAAGCCCATTCCAATGATCAAACAATTTTCGCCCATTTTTAATTCGGCCTGACGAATACCCTGTATGGCAATTGCAGCAATAGTGGTAAATGCAGCGTGTTTAAGATCCACATTTTCCGGAACCTTTACACATAAATTTACCGGTACAGAAACCACATCGGCATGAGAAGCTGAAGCCCCGCCACAAGCAACTTTATCGCCAACTTTAAAATTTGTAACATCGGCACCAACAGCAATTACTTCTCCTGCACAACTATAACCAAGCGCAGAAGGCGTATCCAGTTTATTCATTACCAACTGATAGGTAGCTAAAAGCCCGGTACGCTTAACCATATCAATTACCTGCTTAACTTCTTTTTGTCTACTACGGGCTTTTGCTATATATCCTTTTCTTGCGTCTGTTACTGTTTTACCTTCGGTACCTGCACTAATAACAGAATAATAATTCCGCACTAAAACATCGCCTTTATTTAGAGCCGGAAAAGGAACTTCTAATATTTCCATTTTACCTGACTTTAATTCTTGTGTTAATTGTTGCATACTATTTTTTAATTATTAAAAAATGTTTTGAACCAAATTTCGTTAACCATTAATCGCCATATAAGCTGCGAATTATCTTCGAGTCCTTTTTGATTATTAATAATAAGTTTTTGTACATGATCAGGATTAAACACCCCTCTTGCTTTTACCGTTTCGTAAGACAAAACATCGTTTACCATTTCTTTTAACTCATTTTTTAACCAGCCTCTCATTGGAGCGCTAAATGGGGCTTTAGGCCGATAGATGATCTCGTGTGGTATATATTTTTCGGATACTTTTTTGAGTAAATATTTTTGCACATTACCTTTAATTCGCATTTCAGGTTTCATTTTAAACATTAATTCAACTATCCGATGATCGATCAAGGTTGGTCTGCCTTCAACACCGGCAGCCATCATCGATTTATCTGAATAGGTTAAATTATGGTCGGCCATATATACTTTTGAATCGCAAAAACACATTTTAGTTAAATAAGAACCTTGTACTTCTGTAAATGCTTTTTTTTGTAATTGATAATAATAACTTTCTCGGTAAGGACCTGCATTTAAAAAATACTTATTGAAGGTTTCATTTTTTAATCCTGTATTCATTAACCCGATATATCTTTCGAACGGATCTAAAGAGGCTACTTCTAAAAAACGTTTCATCCAACGGATGTATTTAAAATTACGGGTTGAATTACTTTCGGGAAGTTTCGAAAATAAACCTTGGGTAACATCACGCGCAAATTTTGGTAAATATTTTTGATAGGCATCGGCTTTTAAACAGGCTAAATGTGCACGGTAGCCACCAAACACCTCGTCGGCACCCATACCTGTTAATAGCACACTAATTCCTTTTTCTTTTGCAGATCGGGCAATTAAAAAAGTGCTAATAGCAGATGGGTCTGCAATTGGCTCATCCAAATGATAAACCATTTTTGGTAACAGTTCTGCAATATCAGGTTTGATAATTAATTCATGATGGTTAAACCCAAATTTGTCTGCCATTAATTTTGCATAATACGAATCATCTACATTCCCCTGTAGTTTAAGATCCTTTTTTTCGAATTTAATTGTGAATGAATTTAACGGCTGATCCATTTGCTTTTGCATTAAAGCACCTAAGATGGAGGAATCAAGACCTCCGCTAAGCATAACCCCAACGGGAATATCTGAAATAAGGTTTAGCTTAACCGCATCGTTTATCAAATGATCTAACTCTTCAATAGCAATTTTCTCATCACTAATTTCTTCTGAAACGGCTATATCCCAATATTTTTTAATGCTCATTTTATTTTGAGCGTTAAACTTTATAAAATGACCTGCCGGTAATTTATAAATATTTTTAAACCCGGTGTAAGGCGTTATCTGAAAATGAACCGGTGTTTGAATAGCTGCTATATCGGGCTCTCGTAAATAGGACTTTAATTTTAAAATTGCTTTTATTTCTGACGAAAAAGCCAAGCCGTTATTTTGATCCAAATAATATAATGGTTTTATACCTAATCTATCTCTTGCAATAAATGTTTCGTTTTTAACCGGATCGTAAATACAAAATGCAAACATGCCATTAAATTTATTAAGGCATTCTTCCTTCCATTTATCAAAAGCATACAATACAACTTCTGTATCAGAGCCGGATGTAAATTTATATCCAAACGTTTCAAGTTCAGTACGAATATCTTTATAGTTATAGATCTCACCGTTAAAAACTATCCAATTACCGGACTTAGGATCAAACATTGGCTGATTTCCTTTTTCAGAAAGATCGATAATAGATAGACGGACATGACCTAATCCGCAATTATTCCCTTCAAACCACTGCAGATCATTGCTATCCGGCCCACGATGTTTGATGGCATTTACTGCCTCAAACAATTCATGCTTACTTCCACAATTTATATAACCTACTATACCGCACATATTAAATAAGAACTCAAGATAAAAATTTTATTCTTTTGGTTTATTTGCTTTTATCCAACGATGCCAGCCTGCTTTGTTCCCAATAAAATCTGCAAGCGAATTAGGTATTAGTTTTCCGAGAAAGCTATAGTGTTCTGTATTAAAATACCGTACATAATTTTTCATCCCCTTAAAGCCGGCATCAGTAAACATTTTATTTGCTTCGTTTTCATTATAAACTTTTGCGATCGGGCAATCCGGTCCGTCTGTATTAATAGCGATCCATTTTTCTTTTGTCATATTCTCGCCCAACATGATCTCTCTGTGCCGTTGAAGCATAGCAACATCAAAACCGGTGATCTTTGAAAAAAAAGAAGGCGCCCATTTTGGAAACAACAACAGGCGAAAAATTTTACGAAGAAATAATATTTCAAAATAATAATTTACAGAAGTGCGATTATAGATCATAACATTAATTGTGCCGCCCGGTTTTAACACACGATACATTTCACGAACGATCTGTTCTGTATTGGGACTATGATGAATTACGCCGTGAGAATAAATGTGATCAAACGTATTATTTTCAAATAACATTTTTTCAGCATTCATTTGAATGATAGTGCCTTTAACTTCTAAAAGGTCAAAGCCATCTTTTGCGTAAAAGGTTGAACCTTCATCTAAATTAATTCCGGTATATATTGCTCCGTTCCTGGCAAATTGACGTCCGTCGGTACCAAGTCCACAACCAACTTCTAAAACCATTTTACCGGCATATTGGTCAAAATCGGCTATTCCTTTTATGCTGCGTATTTTTTTATATCGGTGCGCCTCAACTTCTTCAAAATATTTTTTGCGGTCTTTATTAGAACTATATTGCGATCCGCAAGGATGCTTACTCCAAAAATCTTTTACGTCTTCAATTGTTTTAACCTCTGAACTCATGTATTAATTAGTTAATTAGAACCTATAGTCTCTTTAAAAATAGCCATCAATCTTTTTGCAACTACGTTTGATGTAAATTTCTCGTGAGCTTCTTTAAGATTTGTAAAACTGATCTTTTTATATTTATTTTCATCGCTAACCAGATCTGTAATTTGCTTAGCAATAAAATCCTTATTCTTGTCATTAAGTAAACAACCGTTTACCCCATCTTTAAATACTGAAGCTATACCTCCAACATTGGTGGTTATTACCGGTAATCCAAAAGCCATGGCCTCTAAAACTGCGTTTGGCATTCCTTCGTGCTCAGAAAGAAATACAAAAATAGTAGCCTCTTTAAACAATTGCTTTTTACTTTCGCCATTCACAAAACCTTTCAAACTCACTCCCTGTATTCCGGAATCATGTATTCTCTTGTTTAAGTTCGATTCTTCCCTGCCGTCTCCTGCATATACTAATTCGTACTGAGGAAATTTTTCTTTAATTTTTTCATACACATCTAATAGTAAGAAAATACCCTTTTCTTTTTCAAGACGCGATAAAAATAAAATAGTTTTTTTTTGTGATAATCTTCTCTTTTCAAATTGATCATCAAAATTAAGATCTTCAATAAGAGATCTATCTACCAATGTAGTTTCGAGATATATTTTTTTGGTATAACCCAAATGCCTTAGGTGCTTAATATTATCTTCTGATAGTTCAATTATTGAATCTGCCAAAAACAAAATTCGTTTTACGAAAAGCAACTTTATACCTGATAAATTATATACAAAATCATCGATCCATCCCCTAAAAAAAATTGTTACTTTTTTTCTAAAAAGTTTTCCGATCAAAATAAATAAGCCGTCGCGGATAATGGCGGTTGATGTGAATGGCAAAGTAACTTGAATCAATGACACATCTTCTTTTATAAGGAGTTTCACAAAATTATAGTTATCACTCAAAAACCTTCTTATTTCTCGAAATTTGTTTTCTTTTTTTGGCCAACTTCGAGACCCTCTGACAACATAAATCACATTTTCAGGTAATTCTTTTCGGATAGAATAATAATAATTTGTTATACCTCCTCTTGCATTTGGCCCCGGAACTAATACTAAAATTTTTTTTGTGGACATTCGCTATTTTAAATTTTCACTTAAAACTAACAAACTCCATAATAAATTACCATTATCATTTCGACTTTCCGAATTGTCTTTCAAAAGTCTCCGAACAACATTATCATTAAAAACAGAATTTGATTTTCCAAAACTTAACAAACGATTCTGTATTTCTTCATTTTTAAACCATTCTCGCACCGGAACTCTAAACCCCTTTTTTGAAGCACTTAGTAACTCCTTTGGTAATTTTTTTGCAATTGTATTTCTTAAAACACTTTTACGTTCCCAGCCATTCATCTTAACACTTTTATCAACTCCAACCATGTATTCTATGAGTCTGTGATCTAAAAAAGGGACTCTTGTTTCTAAAGAATATGCCATACTCATTCGATCTACCTTAACCAACATATCTTCTGGCAAATCGTACTTAAAATTCAGATACATTTGCTTATAAAAATCATCTTTGTAGGGACATTTTTTCATTACATCACTAAAATAATCTTCAACCTTCCAGGTCTTGATCGTAGGGTCAATTAGCGATTTTAAAATTGAAATGCCCGGCTTAGCTTGTTTATCTAGTAATCGGGAATTAAAATCTTTTGACGAAGTAGATAATAAATGATTTATTCTGTTTATTTTATATCTGTATTTACCTGAAACAACTTTTGATGACAAATTCAATATTTGAGGTAAGAATTTTTGCATTGTTACTGGAAGGCTTTGATATTTTTGCGCAAACTTAATTCCTTGATATGAGGAGTAACCTGAGAGTACTTCGTCTCCTCCATCACCTGTTAAAACCATTTTAACTTTTTGGGCAGCAAATTTAGAAACATAACCTGTGGGAATTGCTGAAGAATCGCCAAAAGGCTCATCGTAATGATGAACTACTCGTTGCAATACCTCGTCAAAATTTTCGGACTTAACAATACCCAAATGATGATTCGTTTTAAACTTTATTGCCACCAATTCCGCTAAAGCGCTTTCATCAAATTCATTTTCATCGTAACCAATAGTAAATGTATTTATCGGAAATTTTGAATAGTCTGACATCAAAGCCACAATTGAAGCTGAATCTAAACCGCCACTTAAAAACGCGCCAAATGGCACATCGCAACGCATGCGGATCTTGATAGAGTCTTCGAAAAGAGAGGCAAAAGTTTCGTTTACCCGGGTAACATTTTTATTCATGTTACTTTCATCTATTAAAGGCAAGTCCCAATACTTATGCTCTTTATACCCATTACAATTTGCAATAATATAATGGCCCGGCATTAATTTTTTAATATGCTTATAAAACGAAAAGGGTGCAGGAATATATTTAAAAACTGTATAGATCTCTAGAAACTCTAACTGAGGTTCCTTTGGTATTCCAAATTTTAATAGTGATTTTATTTCGGAGCCAAAAACTAAAGAGTTATCCCAAACTGCATAATGCAGAGGCTTTTCACCAACTCTGTCTCGCGATAACAATAATTGTTGTTTTCGTTGATCCCATAATGCAAAAGCCCACATGCCATTAAATTTATTTTGACATTCTACTCCCCACTCCAAATACGCATTAATTACCACCTCTGTATCGGATGCTGTTTTAAAAACATGTCCCAATAATATTAGTTCTTCTCTTAGTTCGATATAATTGTATATTTCTCCATTGAGCACAACAACTACATTTCCGTCGCCACTATACATTGGCTGATGACCTGTAGCAAGATCAATGATTGATAATCGTCTGTGACCTAAGCCAATATTTTTATCAATAAAAAAACCATCTCCATCCGGACCACGGTAATTAATTATATCGGTCATCTCTTTTAACTTGTTGTCATCAACAAGTCGATCGGATTCAAAATGAAATATGCCCGTAATGCCACACATTATTTCTTAGCAAAAGAATTATAAAGGTCGAGTACTTGATTCAAATTATAATCTGAATTCGTCTTTTTTAAATGTAATTCAAGTTCCCGTTCACTAAATCTAAGTCTTGTAGGTTTGCATGGATTACCAAAACAAATTGAAAATGGAGGGAGAGATTTTGTTACAATAGACCCAGCGCCAATTACCGCACCTTCTCCAATTTTAACACCCTTCAAAATTGTTACATTTGTCCCTATCCAAACGTCATCCTCAATAATTATTGGAATATTTTTACCACCCTCCTTAACAAAACGCATTGGAAGGCCAACAAAACTTATATTGTGATCTCCTCCCATAATTGTAACACGTGGCCCAAACATAACATTATTACCAATTTTTACTGGAACAGTAGTATTAATTATAGTATGTTGACCCATAAAAACATTGTCCCCTATCTCGATTAAGCGATGGTCGGAAAATTCTGAATTATAACCAAACTTAAAATTCTTCCCAACTTTTTTAAGTGATAATTTTATTATAAACCATTTTAACACCCACAAGAAATTGGGCAACGAACGATTTATATAGCTTAATTTATTGGGAGATATTTGAATCATTTTTGAATACTTGAGTAAAAAAATTATTTAAAAGTTCCCCATTAATTTTTGGATTAAAAAAAATTTCACATTTCTTTCTCCCATTTATTCCTATTGAAATTAGCCTTTCTTTATCGCTTAAAGCATATTCCATAGCTTGAACTAGAGAATTTATATTTGAAGGCTCGGCAAGAATTACGTCTTGCTTATCAATCAAGTATTTTTCAACATCACTAATGGAAGTTGCAATAACAGCATTTGAAGTAGCCAAATACTCCCCCAACTTAAATGGGAAACCGGAATTTGCGTACTTAGAGTTAATACGAGTCATCAATAAAACGTCAGCGTTTCCAATAAAATCAAAGTATTTATTTTCGTCTACCATTCCTACATCGATAATGTTTTTATTTCCGGCAATTTTATTCTTAATTGAATTACTAATTTTACCTGCCAAAATTAAATGTACCTTTTTATGCCTTTGAGTCAAAAAATCAAATGCGCCTATTAAAATATCGATACCATCTTTTATTCCATAACTTCCACTATATATAAAAGTAAAAAAATCATTCTTCTTCGTTTTCACTACCGGCTGAAATAAATTTTCAGCGCTTACCGGAATTAAAATTAAAGGATTATTTGCAAAATTTAATCTTTCAAATTTTGTCATTAGGCAATTTGATATAACAATTACTCCGTCAACGAACTTAAATGTTCTTTTTTCAAAAAAACAATTAATCTTATGTAGTGTAGATAATAAAAAACTAGTTTTTTCCTGATGCACAGAATAATCTTCAACCACATCGGTCACAATTTTATAGCCCATTTTTTTTCCAAGTGCCGCAAATAAAAAATTGGTCAAGCCAATACCATCATAAAGAAAAATAATATTTTGCTCGCCCGTTTTAAAGTTTTGTTTGAGTATATTTTTGATCTTAAAAAAAGAAAGGAAAGTTTGAATTCTGTTAAATTTAGTAAAAGAAAAGTCGACTTTTTTAAAAACCCCTTTAAATGTATTGTTGCCATTATTTTTTCCGACAACAATTACCTTAACCGAATTATTTTTAGCTAAGTGTTCTGCAAACAGACGAATTCTTTTTGAACCTGCCATGCCAATAGGAAAGGGTTGATTAGATATGAAAACGATGTTCATTTATTTTGTCATAACCTTCCTCATGATCGCTTCTTGCTCAGGTTTATTTATTTTAATGGTAAGAAACATAAAGCATAAACCAATAAAAAAGGGTTTCATTAAGATTACCTGCGAAAAGGCTGCGGTAATTAATACAAAGATCAACCCAAGAGCGTAGAAAGCATGGAGGTTGTTTTTAAGGCAGTAGGCCTTAAACGACCTATACATAAATGAAAAATAAAAAACAAACCCCAACAAACCAAACTCAGCCAGTAAACGCATAGTGCCATTATTTCGGTAATTTAAACCCTGATTTCCAAATTCACCATATTCAGACATAGTAAACCTTCCTTCGCCAATTAAAGGGTAATTTATAAATATCTTCCAGTCTTCGATAGCACTCACTAAACGCGTTCGCGAAAGATTTGTAGTATTTTGGCCTTCAATAAATTCTAATTCTGAAAATATTTTTTTACTTAAAAAATCAAATTCTTTAAAATAATAAATGAATAAAAAAATAAATACCGGCAAACCTAAAATTAGGTAATTAAACTTCCGTTTAGATATTAAATATACGATCACTAAAACTGCAAAGGTTAAATAAGCGCCGGTAGACTGTGTGGTTAATAATGCAATTAAAAAAATAACATTTCGTTTTTCGAACATGTTCTTTGTTTTTATTAAATTAAAAATAAGGGCAATTACTAAAAAAACGCCAAATCCGCCGGGCTCCCAAAAAGGCCCAGAGTTACGGGGTAATATACCGTTACGGATATTAAAGGTGAATATAATAATATGCGGCTCGCATGGTTTATAAAGGGTAATAGCTTCAAAGTTTGGACAAACACGATTGACAAAAAAATCGATCGAACTCGGCACCAAGAGTAATATTATCCAGACAACTAAACTAATGATCGTAAAAAAATACATTAGGCGCAAAAAATATTCGGCTACGTTACTCCCAATTACTTTTATAACAAAATAGGCGAAAAAAATACGCATAAATAAACCAAAAAAAATACCAACCTGAAAAGTACTGAAATGAAAAATATGCCCGATAAACAGTAACAAATAGCCGCCGGCAAATACAAAAATAAACGAATCGAATTTTAATCGTTTACGCAAAAAAACAAAAAAAGAGAACAGAAAACCAATAACTAAAAATGTATTCCCAATTAAAAACGGCATAAAAGCTGTTCCTGTGAGCAAATAGATCAATAAATAATTAGTTAAACTAAATTGTTTTTTTTTGAGTTTTAACACTGGTAAATTTTCATTAACCCTAAATACATTTTTTCTATTTCCAAACCATATCCGGTCAGATCGCACATGCCTGAAATTTTCTCAAATCCATTTTTGCCGAATTCAATTCTTTTTTCACGATCGTTCATTAACTCACTAATTTTTTGGGCAAAGAATTCGGTATTTTTTAATGGCACCAAAAAACCTGTATACCCATCCTTTATATAAAAAGAAGAATTACCGGTAGCAACCAGCGGCTTGCATAAGGCCATGGCTTCAATAATGTCTCGTCCCCAGGGATCGCCATGTAAAGAAGGGCGAACCATTATATCCACATCTCTTACAATTTGCAATACATTTTGAGTGTAGGGTATCAGAATTAATTTATCCTGCAGTTTATTTTCTTTAATAAAATTACTAACGGCATTTATGTAGTCAAAACGGCCAAGCATTTTTTTTGCGATCCTTTTCCAAAGTGCTTGGTGAAGTGAAGCGCCAATGATCATAAATTTAAAATTTTGATTCACTGCCTTTTTATCAATGATCGTTTTTAAAACTTTTAAAAATTCCAAATGTCCTTTGTGATAATTAAACCGACCCATCATGGCAACCAAAACGGTATCTTCGGACACATGATTGTTTTTTCGAAAATTAGGAACGATTTGGTTAAGCCCTGAAAAATCGAAAGGGTTAGCCATTATGGTAAGTTTATCAGAATCGGGAAACATCTCTGCTTCGTTATCGCTAATGGCTATTATTTTATCTGAAAAATTAGTTATTCTTTGAAGTATGAATTTTTGTAACTCGCCAATACCATTATGGTTAACTAATTCACGAACATGAGAAATTATTTTAATGGAACTGTTATTTTTTACATATTCGGTAACATGCGAAAAAACAGAATTATTTAAATGAAGTATATCAATTTTCTCATGTAGCAATATATCAAGAAACTGTTTTGACAATTTATCAGATCGTTTTTTTATTTTTTCAAACTCTGAATTAGGCGTATCAAATGTTTGACAACTGCAAATTTCGTCCAGCTCAACCACGGTCACTTTGTGACAATGTTTGAGGAAATTGCTTTTCATTTCCTCCGACCTGCATGTGGATGCATAAACGTATTTGTCAAAAGCGCTTGAATTGATCGATTTAACAAGCAAATACAAACTGGCAGATCCACCCCCGGGAGTAATGTTGTTCCCTAAAAAAGCAATTTTAGGCTTGTTCGTATTGATCATTTTTTTGGGAAAAACTTCCTGAATCGTTTAGCCCATGTTTTATGAATGAGCTGATAGGAAGGATAGTCATGATGCTGTTTAACAGGGCTTGACATAATGTTATTAAACTCATCGACCGTAAGGCCTAACTTTTTTATAAAATAGTCTTTATCTTCTTCCAATTTCGTAGGGTCGTACAACTCTTTTTTTAGTTCCAATAATGCTTCGTCTCTGGTTATTTGACCGGAACAGATCAAACTTGATAAATGCGCTTTTCGTTTATCAACATTAAACTTAACCGGCAAAATATAAGCCTGGTAAAAATGTGTGATCTTAGATTCAAAATGTTTACCGCCATAATCTTTCCACTCCAACTCTTCCAAAAGCACCTTCATAGCATCAGCTTTGTTATAGGGAACATAATTAAGCAAAGCAATGCTTTCGCCCTTTTTAAAATACCTGTACTGAATATAATTATATAAACTTAACAGAGGGTAGCTTTTTAGTTTTTTACCTGAGCCAAATCTGTTATAAATAGCCTGTATGTTTAAACTATCATATTTTGGAACATAAAACCATGAGGATGGCATAATTGACTCTGCGGCAAAATTAGTACCATCTATAAAATATTTTACATTGAATTTTTTTGTTAAGTTGTAAATGCCTATAACGATGGCGTTATCTGAAAGCATCTCCAGATCGATAACTGAAGCTTTAAGAAAAGCTAATTGCAAAGCTTTGAATACCTCCCAGTCGATCACATGAGTATACAGATCGATGTCTAATTTGCGTACAATATTCTCTATATTTTTTACTGCTAATTCTGAGTTCCAACCATTGTCAACATGTATTGCTAATGGACGTAATCCTAAATTCTTTACAACATAGGCCAAATATGAACTGTCTACACCGCCACTTAAACCAATAATGCAATCATACTTATTGCCCTTACCGCTGTCTTTAATTTTATTCACAATTTTATCGAGCGCCTTTTGTCTTTCGGCCTCTGATTTAAATGTAATTGTTTCTAATTTTTTTAAAGCGCTTGTACAATGATTGCATACACCTTTTTCTTCGAACATTATCAATGGATCAGTTGTATCCATCACACAGCGTGTACACACTTTATAACTTTTATTCATTGTTTTTTATCAAAATTAAATGCTTTTGTTCGGATAAAATACTAAATCTTAACGTTAAAAACTTTTACCCATAACCCAAATGACAAAACTCTAAAATATATTTGATCATACGGTTTTTTATTTTGGATTACCTGATCAAATTCTAATAATAAGTTATCGTTAATTATACCACCTAATAATGGCAGGACTTCTTTTAATTCATTTCGAATAGATACATGATTTTCTCTTATCCAACTTTCATCAGGAGCTACAAAACCCATTTTTTTATGCCTATTTCTGATTTTTGCTGGCAATACATTTTGTAATGCTGTACGTAAAATACTTTTTGTTTCACCATCTTTTATTTTGAATTCATCGGGTAAACTTAAAAGAAAATCTGTTAGTTCAAAATCTAAAAAAGGCAAACGAGACTCTACAGAGTGAGCCATTGAATTCCTGTCTTCTGAATGAAGTTGATACGGTAGGCTTATTTTTTTTATATAATTATTTGAAATGGACTTTATATCATTAAAAATATAGTTTTGTGAACGAGAAGGTTTACTTAGTACTTTTTCCAACTCTAACGTTTTGTTAAAAAACGAATACTTATTGTTCACACTTGTCTTATTGTATTTTACCTTATAAGTAATATGCTTAATGTAAAACAAACAAAAACTCAAAACAACCTTTAAAAAACCATGGTGATGTTTCCTTCTGTAGCCATTAAGTTCAACAAATAATTTTTTTAAACTGAGATTAGACATTAATGAGCTAAAAAAAATATTAAAATCAAGGTAACCAGCCATAAACTCATCGGCACCTTGACCATCCATAATAACAGTTAACTTTTGTTGAGCGGCTTCTTCAAACACTTTAAACTCAGAAAAATGAGAAGCGCTTAATATTGGCTGATCTTGATGAAAAATGATTTTTTCCAAAACCTTATCATTAAGAAGTAGATTCATGACAGGAAACACTTTAATGGCTTGAAATTTTGTGTATTTAGAAACACAATCAATATATTCCTGTTCATCATAATTAATATCTTCAAAGCAGGCAGAAATTGTTTTTACCTTTTCGTTCAATTCTTTTATCAAACAAACTATTGAGGAACTATCCAGACCTCCAGATAATAAAGAGCCAACTGCCACATCAGATCTCATCCGAATTTTAACACTGTTTTCAAAAAAACCATAAAATTTCTTTACAGCATCTTCGTAAGAAATATTTTTATTTATAGTTGTATTTTCTATGTCATAAAATTTTCTTGTCTCGTATTTATGTGTTTTTAAATCATAAATTAAATTATGCCCAGCTTCTAATTCCTTGACACCTTCAAAAAATGTATTTTCATTCGTATTTAATCTGGAATTAATCAGGTATTCATACGCTGAAGAATGTTCTAATTTTACTTTAAAATTATCAAATTGAATAAACTGTTTGATCTCTGAACCTATCAGAAAATTTTGATCTGTTATAGTATAATTAAAAGGTTTAATTCCATATCTATCCCTGCTGCAAAATAAAATTTTTTTTTTCTTATCGAACAAAACAAATGCCCACATACCATTAAAATGGTCCACACATTTATCACCCCAATAGGCGTAACTTGCCATTAAAACTTCAGTGTCCGAATTAGATTTAAAACGAAAATTTGCTGACTCAAGCTCATTTCTTAGCTCAATATAATTATAAATTTCTCCATTAAAAATTAAAACATTGTGAGAAGAATCAGTCATAGGTTGGTGACCAGCCATGCTTAAATCAATAATTGAAAGCCGTCTAAATCCAAAACCAAAATTTTCCCCATAATAAAAACCTTCATCATCGGGACCTCGATGAAAAATACTGTCATTCATCTTCTTCAGGATTTTACTAGAAACCGATGAATTGTTTAAATTTATTATGACACTAATTCCACACATGTAGAAACTCTATTTTGCAACATAAAAATTACCTATTAATAACGCATCTATTCCTGAATCAAAAAAACAACGAATGGCCTCTTTAGGATTATTTACAATAGATTCTCCCATAACGTTGAAGGATGAGTTTAACACAATACTTTCTCCGGTGATCTTACCAAACTCATTTATCAATTCCCAATACCTTGGATTGGTTTCCTTTTGAACCATTTGTGGTCTTAACGTTCCGTCCACATGAACAACCGCAGGCACTTTGTCGCGTTTATGATCCGTAACATCATAAGAGGTTATCATAAAAAATTCATCTTTACAATCTTTTAAATATTCATGTCTGCTTTCGTAAGTAAGCGATGGGCAAAATGGTCTAAAGCCTTCTCTGAATTTTACCCATGCATTGATCGCATCTTTATTTTCGGCTTTTAAGGGGCTCATTAAAATAGATCTGTTACCTAAAGCTCTCGGGCCGCTTTCCATACGTCCCTGAAACCAGGCAACAATTTTATTATCAGCTAAAAGTTCTGCTGCTTTTATGGAAGGATTTTCCAGATAGGTATATTTTATTTTTCTGATCTTAAGTGTTTCTTCAATTTCCTGATTACTGTATTCAGGTCCCAAATACAAGTGATTAAACTCGTAGCCTTTAAAATCATTATGTTTGTAATACTCTAAAAGTGCCGCGCCAACTGCCAGTCCAGAATCTCCAGGATTTGGATATACATGTTGTTCTTCAACAAGATCTTTTCTGTTGTTCCAAATTCTTTGGTTTAATTTTACATTTAGCATTACACCGCCCGCAAAAGCGATCTTTTTGATCCCGGTTTTTTTGATCCATCCAAAAACCAGGTTCATGACGTTTTCTTCGAGTTTACGCTGTGCTTCTGCGGCAATATCTTCTCTGCCATATTTTTTTATTAACGCTTCAACTTCCAGCGACTCATCAAAATGAAATTGCGTTGAACCACTTTCGCTCCAGTAATAAGATTCTCCGAGGTCAGATCTCTTCACCAAGTTGTCATCTTTAAACTCAGGAAAATACTTATCTAAAACTCCTTTGCATTTTGAAGGATCACCATAGGGAGCCAAACCCATAGTTTTGCCTTCACCGTCGCCGTGGATCCAATGTAAACCTTCGGTTACAACACTGTATGCCCAGCCAATAGAAGCTTCTTTATAATAACTTTTTAGTAATTCGATTTTATTTCCTTCGCCCATCCAAATAGACGTGCACATTTCATCACCCGCACCATCAATAGTAAAGATCAAACATTTATCATTTGTTTTTCTTGTAAAATAAGCGCTGGCCGCATGCGCCAAATGATGGTTGTTATTTATGAATTTATTTTTATTTTTTAATTTATAATTTGGATAATAAATGGGCAGTTTTAATTTATTTGTACCCATGGCTTTTCCTAAGATCGATTTGCCGATTTGTTTTGCAATGTTTTCTGCTTTACCGGATGGATCTCCAAGATCAAAGATCACACTTAATTCTTTTGGCGTATTTTCCCAAGTTGAACTAATATAATCTACTTCGTTAATATCTTTTATTCCCAGTAGACCCAAACAATATTCTATTGATTTAATGGGAGAATTACCTGAATGTTTTACTCTTGAAAATCGTTCTTCCTGAACATCTGCTATTACTTTTCCATCTTTTACAATTGCTGCCGATGAATCATGGCCTTTGTGTACCCCTAATACTATCATTTTTGTATTTATTTTTTTAATTTATCCAATTTAAAATCATTCAACAATACTCAATATTTCCTTTAATCTAGCCTTACTTGAGAAATTATTCAAAGCAATATTCATGTTTTTTTTAGACCTTTCCTTCTCCTCAAGATAATTGAGTAATATTTCATTTAAAGTATTTCCTAAGTTTTCAAAATTCGTTTTATGGTAATAAAATTCATAATCATCCCAAAAAGAATATGGCAACCAATCTGCAACAATCATGATGCTTCCTGTTGCAAGATATTCAATTAAAGAACCAGAGGCCTGATCAGAAACTTGCATATTTATCACGATGTCGGAGTTTTTTCTAATCTCCGCAATTTCAAATTCAGAAAGTTTTCTTTCGTAAAAAACTGCATCTATATTTAAATTAGAAACTACTTTTTTAATTTCTTCAACGTATTTTTTTTCTCCAGCATAAGTTAATGGAATTATCAATTTTATTTTAGTGTCCGCTTTTTGAATGACAAAATTAATAAGCTCAATTATTTTAATATGTTGCTGGCCAGATGCACCATTATAACCTATGGTTATTTTTATAGAATCCTTATCGGTTAATTGAATTTTATGAGAATTAGCAATCAAACAATCAATGATATTTAATCCAAAATGATTTATAGTAAATTTTGAAAAATAATCGTTATAATATCTCGTTAAATCATTGGCCATACCTTCGTTGGTGAAAACTATTTTACTACACGCATTTAATAATAATTTATTATTCCTTAGTTCGCATTTAGTGGCTCTGTAAAAATCTGAGCCTGCATAGATTAGAATTATTTTTTTAGTTTTTTGTAAAAGAATTTTAACACAATTATTTAAAAAGTTATTGTGATATAAAATAATTATAGCCTGATAACTTTCTATTTTTTTTAAATTTTGTTTGAAATAATAAGGAAACAATATTCGATTTCGGATAATTTTAATTATCCTCAAATCACTTTTAATTTTAATTTTTTTAGAAATCTCTGGCTGATTTTTTTGTCTATAAATAAAGTAATAATCATCATTGTAATCAAGCAGATCTGTATCATAACCATTTTCATCATAAACCTCCAATAGTTTATTTGAGAATGGCCACATTCCCTTATAATTAGTCATAAGTAATATTTTTTTACTCTTGCTCAATTTATATGATGAGGGTCCACCCTTTTTATAATATAATCAATCCATTTAATAACAATAATAATGAAGAAAATATTCGACAGAGAATATATGATCATTGACGCCTCAATACTTTTACCTAAACTACCAAAAATATAAAACAAGAAAGTAGGGACAAAAGCAGTTAATAATGTAAAGAAAAAAAACTGTTTTTGTTTTTTTAAGATCAATGGAATAAATCCTAAAGGAGAAGTTACAAAACTTAACAAAAGCCAAAAAATCAATATTTTAGAAAACCTTCCTGCCTCTTCCCATTTCTGGCCAAAAACAAAGGAAAATACATTTTCACCATAAACGAAAATAAATAAAGCAAAAGGCAATCCAAGGAATAAAAGAAACAAAAAAGTTTTTTTTGAAATTTCGTAAATATCATTTGTCTTATTATAAATTTCACTTGCTTTTTGAAAAAAAACTTGGCTAACCGAATTTCCGATAATTTGCAACGGTCTAAGTAAAATATTTTTTGTAAACGAAAAAGATCCTAAGGATGTTGCTCCGAAGAAAAAAGAAATAATCCAAATCAATCCGCTTTCCCTAAACCCATCTATAAAACCTTGCGGCATATTATATAACGGAAAATCTTTATGCTCCTTTGCAGACTTAATCATTAATTCCCACGAAAAAAAAGAAAATAACAATTTGTCATTTCTCACCGTTTGAGTCAAAAGTAAAACAAAACTCACTCCTTGTCCGATTAGCAAACTCATAATTAGACCCTTTCCTTTGAATCCCAAATAGCCAAAATATATGGTAGCTGATGTGGTGATTATTGTCATAATAATTTTATTCGACGCTAGCAGCTTATATCTACCTTTCCGATTATTCCAAACATTTAGCGTTTGATATAATCCATGAAAAAAAATAGTTAAGGGGGCTAAAAAAAGCCAAAATTCAAGATTCTCATTTCCAACCCATTTTATTATAGAATTGTTTAAAAACAAGAAAATAAGGATTGAAATAAGGGAAATTACTATGGTTATTAGAATTGCAAACGCACCTGTGTTTATTGCATCCTTATCCTCTTTATCTATCATTAATGCTGAGTCATACATTCCAGTTGCAATAATGGTTAACATAACAGTAATGGACGAGTAGCCTGCAACTAAAGCATAATCTGATGGTTCATAAATACGAGAAACCACAGGAGAGAATAACATTGGAATCAATTGAGAAATAAAAGTACCTGACATTAATGTAAGAACACTTTTTGTAAATTCAGTGTTTTTAAATTTATCTAACAAATGAGCTATTAACCTTTTCAAAATTGATTGTTGGTCATGTAATACTTTTTAATTTCCTCCCAACTTCCAATATCTTTCCAAGATTTTTCACTAACAGGAAAAACTCCAATTTTGCCATTTCGATTTTTCACATTCGCAATTAAATCAGTAATGTGGAAAAATTTATCGTTGGGAATTTCGTTAAGCAAATTCGGCTCAAGAATGTACATACCACTGTTTATTTTAAATGTAAACTCAGGCTTTTCCTTAATCTCGATTAATTGACCGTTGTCACCGGTTTCAACTGTTCCGTAAGGAACAGAATAGTGCTTTAACGCTGCAATAATTGTAATCTCATTTTTGTTAACCTGATGATATTCCAAAATCTCAGAATAATCTTGTTCTATTAAAATATCACAATTATTTACAAAAAAAGTTTGATCAATTTTTCCCTTTAATAAAGAAAGACTACCTGCAGTTCCCATTGGCTTGTCTTCCTTAAAATATTCAATTTTGAAAGGTAAGTTTTGATTTTTGATATAAAACTCAATAAGTTCTGCTTTGTAGTTTACAGAAATGAAATAACTATTGCAGCCATAAGCAGCAAATCGATCGAAAATTTCTTCGAGCATTGATTTATCACCTATGGGAATTAGAGGCTTCGGTAAAACATTAGTTAAAGGCTTTAATCGGGTCCCGAAGCCCCCAGCCATAATTACGATTGGTAGATTAAATTTTCCTGCAGCGTGCACTTTTCTATCTTGAAAAACATCCTCCCAAAAATATATCTCAACAATTTCCATTTTTTGATTAACAACTGGGCAAAACTCCATTCGATACTCTAACATCATATGTTTAATTGCATCAAACGAATCGCTGGGTTCTCCAACTCGAATGTTTTTCCTCAAAATTTTATGTATAGCTGTGTCTAGCGCCTCGTTTTTAATAATTGCTCTTTGAACATCTCCTGCACTCAACAAACCAATAAACTTATTTTCATCTACAACAATTAGTAATTTCTTATCCAATACATCCATTTGCTTCAATGCTTCAAGCAAATTTTTTTTATGGCTTATATCTCTATTCCGGTAATTCATGTGTTTTCGTAGTTAAATTTTCATTTACCTTCCAATACATCTCCTATCGATAACTTTGCATCCGTATTAATTTCATAAATTTCAATGGTAGAATCTAATGTCTTCACAATGTATCCACTTTTAGTTTTTGAAAGTATTTGTCCATTTGTGCCCTTATAGTTAGGTGCATCCAAAATCATTTTAGATTTATTAAAGGTTATTTTTTGCTTATTCTTGAAGGCTGTGGCCATTGGGCCGGGATTAGAAACCGCACGTACAAAGTTAAAGATATCTCGCGACGTTTGATTCCAATTAATTATTTCATCTCCTACCGTTCTTCCACCGCAATAAAAACCTACAGGATGAATTTCGCTTTGTTTCCTCCTTGAATAATTATTATCACGAATTGATTTTAGAGTTTCAAATAAAACTTTTGCACATTCAGTGTGAGCCAGTGCTAGTATTGTTCCATAATCGTCGTTGTCTGTTATTGGAAATTTTTTTTGTTGAATAATATCGCCTGTATCAATGCCTTCATCTACAAAATGAACGGTAATTCCAAATTCTTTTTCATCGTTGATTAATACCCAGTTTAAAACATTTCTTCCGCGGTAAAATGGCAAACTTCCAGCATGGCAATTAATCACACCGAGCTTTGGCACCAACAAAATTTCCTTTTTAAAAATTTGATTGAAACTCATTGAAACAAATAAATCACAATCATATTCTTTTGCTCTTGAAATGAAATCGGAAGAGTTAATATTAACCGGGAACAAATAATCAATACCATTTGATTCAGCGAAATTTCTTAGCACCTCATCTTTAGTGTCTTTTCGAGGCGCTATAAATTTTACATTTATGTTTGGATCTTTTATTATCAGTTCAAAAGCTTTATGTGACCATGGACCGTCTGCAAAATAACCAATACTGAGTGTTTTCATAATTATATTTTTACGCTGCTAGGAATATTTACCAATCTACTTTCTATTAACTTACTGTTTTGCAACCCGTCGGTTTGACAATCGGAGAACATAGATAATTTATTCATCAAAGTCCAGGCTGGTCTTGTCATCACACCATTTTCATTCGTTACCTTAAGAAAACTATCTCGTTCTTCATTGTTTTTTAATAGAATACAATTTAACCAATAGTTTGCTTTTGCATTTTCAGGTTCAGTTACAAAACTTATATTGATACTTTTGAAAAAAAGTTGGTAGCTCAATGCAAGTTCCCTTTTTTTAGCCACAAAGTTTTGAAGTTGCTCAATCTGGGCGCAAGCCATCGCCGCGTTTAAATTTGGCATGCGATAATTATAGCCAATCTGGTCATGCTTAAATTCCCATGCATGTGGGATTTTCGCTTGTGTTGTTAAATGTTTTGCATGTTTTGCAATACTTTCGTTGTTGGTTACCAAAGCGCCGCCACCACCGCAGGTAATAGTTTTATTACCATTAAAGCTAAACGTACCCATCAAGCCAAAACTACCTGTATGCTTACCTTTGTAGTAACTTCCAATTGATTCCGCAGCATCTTCAATTAACGCTATATTCCATTCATCACAAATATCAACTAACTCATCTATCCTGCAAGGAAAACCAAAAGTATGCATCGGAACACACGCTTTTATACGTTTACCCGAAAGCTTATTATAACAAAACCCATCATTTCTTTTTTCGGCAAACTCCGCCAAAAAAAGTTTCAACTTTTGCGGAGACATCCCCATTGTATCACCATCAACATCTATAAAAATAGGTTTTGCACCAATGTACGAAATGGCATTAGCGGTGGCAATAAAAGTTAGAGCTTGAGTTAAAACTTCATCCTCTTGTTTTACATCTGCTAAAATTAATGAAATGTGAAGTGCTGCTGTGCCGTTAACAATGGCGATGGCATATTTGGTTCCTGCAACTTCTGCTATCATTTTTTCGAAACGATTAACGTATTCTCCAACTGATGAGACAAAAGTAGAGTCAATCGCATCTAACACATATTTTCTTTCATTGCCTATAAACAATGGTTCGTGAAGAGAAATAAATTCTTTTTTCGAAAACCTCTCTTTAATAAAATTAATTACCGGGCTAAAATCGCTCATTTAATTTTCACTTTTATAATTGATAACGTAATTGCCATATTTATTTTTGTTCTCAAGTGCATCTTTATAAAACCCGTTTTTCATTGCTAAAACTAATTCAACAATACCATCTTGAACAGAATACTGTGGAACAAAACCGAGCCTGTTTTTAACTTTTTCGAAAGAGACCTTGTAGTTTCTTGGGTCGGTTCCATTAGCACCATACTCAACTTTTGCCTCAGGAATATTATTTAATATTTCGTCAACAATCATTTTTTTCGTGCAGTTGTTTTTATCTCCTCCAGCGTTAAATATTTCAAAATTAACTCTATCCTTATCTGCGTTTAAAACCATTTCAATTAGTCTTGCAAAATCACGAACGTGGCAATAGGGCCTCCAGGTATGTTCATCAAATACTTTTAGTGTTTCGCCAAAAAATAAATCTCTCGTAAACTCACTTACACTTAAATCAAACCTCATTCGCGGAGATAAACCAAAGGCAGTTGCAAAACGTAAAACTACACCAGTAAAACTTGCTATGCCTTTTTTGCTAATCAATGTACTTTCGGCCGCTACCTTTGCTTTTGCATATAACGATAATGGATTTAGCTCAAAATTTTCATCAGCCACTTGATTATCTTTAATTAATCCGTAGTTTGAACATGTTGAGATTAATATAAATTTATCTAACTGTTTTTTGCTGAAATAATTTATACAATTTGTAACACCATCAGTGTTTATCAATTTTGATTCATTTGGGTAGGTTTTTGTGATTGGGTCGCCAACTAATCCTCCCAAAAGAACAACGTCTGTAACTCCTTCTGATGCATTTTCTAAATCAGAATCTTTTCCCAAATCACCTTTATAGAACTTATAGTTAGACTCACCCAAGAATAATTCTGCTGAAAATTGATTTCCGTAAACAAAATTATCAAGCACATTAACAGCGTAGCCTCTTTTCAATAAATGGGATGTAATTACGGTTCCAACGTACCCAGAACCACCAACTAATAAAATTTTTTTCATGTTAGAGTAAATTAATTTTTTTAAATATTTTTAATTCTTTGTTTTCAATTTTAGCAAGGCGAAAAAATTAGTTTTATAATAATCGGAATCTAATTTTATTTGAATTACTTCTTCTTGAAATTTTAATAGAGCTTCCGCTTTATCATCATGTTTCTCGAGTAATTTAGCCAATAAATATTTTTGAAAAACCGGTTGTTGAACATATTGTTCTGAATAAAATTTAACTACCTCCATGCCAGCTTGGTCACACAAATCTAATGCATCTTTAACTGAGTATGCACGTAAATGCCCTTCTACATCATTTACACCATATACTCTATCTTTATACTCCGGCACTTTCTCAATTGGCAAATTTATAATTACATATTTAGAAATTTGACCGGCTTGGTTAAGCAAGTCCACGTCGTTTTCAACATGCTCAAGTAAATCAGACATTATAACTAAATCAGTTTTTACATTACTTTCTTTATTAGCCAAAATATAATCTTGTAGGGTTCCCTTGTAGAAACTGATCTCTGGAAACAAATCTTTTGCTGCGTCAATATTTTTGTCAGAAATATCAATACCCACTTTATTCAAGTTAAAGTCTCGCATGAAATTTTCAAGTAAAACTCCAATCGCACATCCAACCTCAACCACATTTTTTATACTTTTTTGATGTTCAGGGTCGCGTATTAATTTCTCAATATACTTAAGTTTCCAATACTTTACATCGTTTAAATATTTTTGGTATAACTTACCTTCCTGTTTTCTAAACTCGATGTATTCTGGATGATCATTGTATAATTTCCTGTAAAGTTCGTCGTTGTTTTGGTTGCTCATATGTCTTTTTAGTTAATTTTGTAAACTCTTTTCTAAGCGGAAAAATCTTGAACTAAATATTTTTGCTTTTCATAATTTTGCGAAGGATTTGTTTTAATTCTTTTGAATAAACAAAAATCACCTTAAATTTTCCCAATACCAATCTACTGCTTCTTTTAAGCCATTCTCCAATGTATGAGTGGGTTTGTACCCCAGTAATATTTCCGCCTTCTCAATAGAGGCTAAGGAATGAGGGATATCTCCTAAACGATCTGCACCATGAACGGTTTGTATTTTTCCAATTTCAGGATCATACTCGCTCAAATATTTTTTTAGCAAAAGTGTCATCCAATTTAAATCGGCTCGCTCACCTACCGCTGTATTAAACACTTGCCCTTTAGCTTCGGGATTTGTGGTAAGCGCTGCCAAATGATTCATTTGAATCACATTGTCGATATAAGTAAAATCACGTGAGTTAGTACCATCGCCATTTATTTTTGGCGACTCATGTGCCATTAGCTGCATGGTAAATTTTGGAATTACAGCTGCATAGGCACCATTTGGATCCTGGCGTCGGCCGTAAACGTTAAAGTAACGCAAACCGATACAATCTAATCCATAGTTTAATCCAAACACATGAGCATATAATTCATTCACATATTTTGTAACTGCATAAGGCGATAAAGGTTTACCAATAACATCTTCTATTTTTGGTAAAGATTCTGAATCGCCATACGTACTGGAGCTTGCCGCATATACCACACGTTTTACTTTTGCATCACGCGCAGCGACTAAAATATTTAAAAAGCCACCAATGTTTACTTCGTTGGTTGTAATTGGATCGTTAATGCTTCTGGGAACGGAGCCTAATGCAGCTTGCGAAAGCACAATTTGAACGCCTCGCATGGCTTTATGACAATCATCTAGGTTACGTATGTCTCCGGTTATTAAGGTAAAATTTTTATTTTCCAAAAAGCTTTGGATGTTTTCCATCCTTCCGGTTGAAAAATTATCTAAACAAATTACTTCGTTATTATTTTCTAATAACGATTCGCAAAGGTTGGAGCCGATGAAACCGGCACCGCCGGTCACTAAAACTTTTGAGTTAGTTATTTTTGTAGAATGCATGAAAGATTCTTTAATTATATAAAAACAGTTTCGGGTCTTTTATTATTTAACCCATTAACAATCAATAGGTTAAATTTTTTCATAGCTTCGCCTCTTCACTCACAGTGCGTTTATAACTATTTTTCGTCGAAAGGGTTAAATTTAGCACAATTTCCCTATTTGGAGACTGATTTTTTACATAAAACCAGTCGTTTTATTTAAAAAAAAAGTGTATAAGATTTTAAAATCTCGATCTTACACAGAGGCGTTTCGATCAAGTTTATACTGTCCTGATAGTTATCGGGTGACAATACTATATTTTAATACTGTCATTGCGAGCCTGACCGGACGGGCAGGAAGGCACGACTGAGAAATTTGTTCTAAAATAATCCCGGTCTTCGATAATAATAACTTGTCAATACAGTTTGTCACTTCGAGTAATCCTTGCGATAGCAATGGATGTATCGAGAAGCGTCTAATACTCTATTCAGTTCTCGATACTATTTTTTGCGAGAGACAAGGCAAAAAATCACTCGAACTGACAGTTGAAAAAAACCTTTTATTAATTAAACCGTCATTTCGAAGCCCGCCTGACCGCAAGGGCAGGGAGGCACGACTGGTAAATCTGTTCTTTAACAATGATATATTGTGAAAACCCATTAGCCCAGATTTCTCCTAGAGTTTATCCTGAGTATTTCGACTACGCTCAATATAAACTTAGTCGAAGGAGTCGAAATGACAATGTGTACTATGTCTCCCGATCGCTATCGGGATCGAAAGGTATACAAAGGTGATTCAAAGCCTGAGAAATCTGTTCTAGAAACATGCTATACTATAACAATCCATTAGGGCAGATTGCTTCGGCCTTTCTGTTTTTCATTCATGAAGCCTCGCAATGACGTGTTGTATTTTAACAACCCACTAGCACAGATCTCTCCCGCTGGTCGAGATGACAATGTGTAATGTGTCTCCCGATAGCTATCGGGATCGAAAGGCATACAAAGGTGATTAAAAGCCTGAGAAATCTGTTCTAGAAACATGCTATACTATAACAATCCATTAGGGCAGATTGCTTCTGCCTTTCTGTTTTTCATTCATGAAGCCTCGCAATGACGTGTTGTATTTTACCAACCCACGAGTACAGATCTCTCCCGCTGGTCGAGATGACATGGTAGAGTTTAAAAATCAATTAACACAGATCTCTCCTGGAATTTATCCTGTCCAGATAGTTATCGGGATGCCGAAGGGCTCAACGACCAATTAAATTTTATTATAGGCGAATGCCTATAATACATACATCGTCCACCTGATCGTGGGCGCCTCTCCATTCCTCAAACGCATTATCTAACACCTCTTGCTGCTCGCTTATTGTGTTATGATGTATTGAATTTAAAAGATCACTTAACTGTTTATATTTAAATTTTTTACCCTTTGGTCCACCAAACTGATCGGCATAACCATCTGTAAATAAATATAAAATATCGCCTTTTACTATGTTCAATTTATGTGTAGTAAATGGTTTGTAATAATCACTTTTACCAACAGGCTGCTTATTTGCGGTGATCTCATTAAATGAAACCGCAGCTGTTGGGTTACTTGAGCTGCTAAAATACCATAATGGATTATTGGCACCTGCCCATGTAACTTCGTTTGTTTTTAAATTAAAGGCGCACAACGAAATGTCCATCCCATCATTAACCACATTGTGACTTTTTTTAAAAGTTTCGCACACTAATTCAGTTACCTTATCTAAAATTTTACCGGGATCAGTCAACTCTAATTCAATTATAGCCCTGTTTAGTGCATTACTGCAAACAACTGATACCATAGCCCCCGGAACACCATGCCCTGTGCAATCTGCAGCAGCTATAAAAAAATGATCACCCTTGTGATCTGCAAAATAAAAATCGCCGGCAACAATATCTTTCGGTTTATACAAAACAAAACTATCCGGTAAGTATTGCGTAATTTCTTCCAAGGGTGGCAAAATAGCTTGCTGCAGGCGTTTTGCATAATTGATACTATCAATAATCTCTCCATTCTTTTGACTGATCAAGAAATTTTTTTCTTCTAATTCCAATTCATAATCTTCAGAATCGCTTCTAAAATAGATAACAACAAAAAAGATAATGCCAAAAACAGAAAGGATGGAAAAGGAAGAGTATTGCTTTTGAATATACGGCGGAAACGCCTCCATTGGCGCAAATTTAGCTTGGTACCATACAATAAAAAAATACATGATAACGTTTATAAAAAACAATGTATAAATGATCCAGCGTTCTCTGAATATTAAAATTGGGATGGTTGCTGTTGTTAATATAAAGTATTTATCGCCAAGCTCAGAACCGTTATGAATACAAACAGCTACTAAAAAAATTAAAGGTGTTATTGAGAAATAATACCTGCTAACCTCTAAATATTTTAATTTATTTAATATGGGCGGGATTGAAAAAGCAATTGCAAAAGGAATAGAAAAATACAAAACCTGATATAATCCTACAATTGGCCCGAGGATCGAAAACAGGATCATTAAAAGCGTATTTAGCATACTCATTCGGTTAATTAGCAAAATACACTTTCTGTCATGAGGACTTAATCCGGGCCTTAATCCGAAAACTGTAACCTTACGCCATAATAAATAAATGTAGTTTATAACCATTTAGTTATTTATACTTCCATATAAAATAATGGTTACATAATTATTTGACTCAAACTCCTAAACTGACCATATTATACCCAAGGTGTGTCTATAGTCCAACAAAAAAGCCGCTTCGTTAAAACGAAGCGGCTTTTAAAGAATTAAAAATTAATTACTGAACAACTAATTTTTTTGTACTTGAAGCATTTCCAACTTTAATATTTACCATGTAAATACCGGTTGACAAACCGCTTAGATCAATATTAATTGTATTTTCACCAACTTGTCCTTGAGTTGTATTAGCTTTAACCAACTGACCAATTGTATTTAAAACAGTAATATCAACACTAGAATTATCTTTTAGATCGATCTCTAATGTTGCATTATTAGAAGCTGGGTTAGGGTAAATAACACTGTTGTTTGCGCTATTTAATGCGCTTTCAGCAACTCCCACTCCACCAAAATTTAAATCGGCAGACATGTACCAATGTTGCGGCGCAGTTTGTGTGTAAGGATTACCTGTAGTTACAGTAAGCGGCAATGTCATTCTTGGGCCAAAAGCCCCAACAACTGCTGTACTTGTTTTAGGAGATGCAAAATCAAACATTGCACGACTTGAAATATTTGGATTTGCGCCGGATGAAGGTCTGGTTACATTTATCTCAACCGGGTGAATTGATCCTGTTGTTGTAGAATAGCAGCGTGCCTTAATGTCCGGACGATTATTCCACTTTTTATTTCCATTTGTAAAATTGGTATCAGACTCAGCCCAAGTATAAATAATGTTTTGTCCATTAGGTGTTCTGCTCAATTGTATACGCGAATCAATTCTAACTTTATTTCCACTTGCGTCAACATCCCAAGGGTTATCGGCAAATCCATTTCCTGTTGAAACTCCTGCAATACCTTCACTCGACATTGAATCAACAGTTAGGTGTGTCCATGCGCTTGTTCCATCTCCAATAAAATCATATAAATATGGTCTGTAACCCGGTATATGCGGCCATCTGTAACTTTCTCCCGGATTAATTGACATTGAAAATGAAGTGATATATCCTAGTGAATCCGGATGATCTATAACAGAACCGATTATAGAAGAAAAAATATGTAGTTTATTATTCGCATCTACAGCAACATCAATACCTTCTATCCAATTAAAAAAAGGAATCTCCAACGTGCCGTTGCTTGCCGCAGCAATAGATCTCTTAACATCTGCAAATGCAGGATTATTAAAATCGATGCCCGGTAATAAACTCCAAGATGTACCGCTGTTTGTAGTTTTGTAAACAATTGGTTGATATCCTTTGCTTGACCCAGTTTCTCCTGCTCTGGCACCAATAGCCACCACGTAACCTACTGTGCCGGTTTCGTTCCATGCCATCATTGGTCGTGATACCCATTCTTCGTCACCTGTATTAGAATTTGTTAGTGTAGGTGGATTAAAAACGGTTCCTGTCCAATTAAATACGCCTGCGTTAAAACTTCCTGTAACAAGCATCAACGCAGAGTCGCTAGCTGTTGTTTCGTTAGTTACCCCACCAATAGTTCTTACTTTACCATCATCGGTTGTAGAAAAACAATAGGCAGCAAAGTCATGTCTGCCTAAGCCCGGGTTATAAGGGCCTGTTTTAGACATAAATTGTTGTGCGTTTAAAGCAGTGCTCGGTGCATTATTATAATTAGAAGAGCCTAATTGTTTACTGGCATAAAAATTACCTAACCATCCGGTTGCGGCTCCTGTAGTAGGACCTTGACCAATCATATAGGCATTATTAATACTTGTATTTCCCGGAGGATTATATATTCCTCCTTGAGGATAACGAGCCCATTCAGTATTGTTAGACCAAAGAGCTGTACTATCCCAAGTTGTACCCCAGTTTGTTGTAACCATTCCTACAATTACCCCGCTTGCTGCAGAAGCAACCGGTGCAGGAGAAGCAACATACGAAGCTGATTTTCGGTGAATAAATGAAACAGCATTTAATTCATCATCATATTGTAAGGGATTACAATAACTAATTACTGAGTTTAAAATATTCATTGAACCGGAAATGTTTTGCCAGGTATTAATGGCGCTGGCTTTAGAAGAATTATTTGTTTCTTCAGTGTTAGCAACAGTGTGAACTGCTTTAACGCTATTTTTTTTCTCCGAAACAATTGCTTCATCGCCAAACTTTAATTGGGCAATTAGTTGGGTGTTTTCTAAACCTATGGATTTAGGTTTTGTTTTACCGTTTTGCGGGTAGGCTGTTATTACAGCTAACAAAGCTGAGCCTAAGAGTAATTGTTTTTTCATATTGCTACATTTTAGATTATTAAAATTATTTATTTACTATTTACATTTCATTAAGTTTATAAACTTTTATCAACCTAATGAACTATTCTAAGAAAAAATAAAACAGGGTTTTTATTTGAGGAGATTATTTTCTAAGGTATAAAATAAATTTCATAAAATAAAATAAAAAAGCCGCTTCGAATTAACGAAGCGGCTTTTATATGGTTAAAGATTAATTAATTATTGTACAATTAATTTTTTAGTGCTTGTTGCATTACCAACTTTAACATTTACCATGTAAACACCAGCTGATAAACCGCTAAGATCAATGTTAATTGAGTTTTGACCAACTTGACCTTGAGTTTTGTTAGTTTTAACTAATTGACCGATTGCGTTCATTACAGTAACATCTACATTAGAATTGTCTTTTAATTCAATTGCTAATACAGCGTTGTTTGAAGCAGGGTTAGGGTAAATAACGCTATTACTTGTGCTGTTTAAAGCATTTTCGTTAAAACCAACACCGGCTGCACCACTAAACGAATAAGATAATTTACCACTTTGGTACCAAGTAATGTTGTTTGTTAATTGTGAAAATGGATTACTGTTAGTAACAGTAAGTGGTGTAAAGATATCAACACTATACGATCCAGCACCAGTTGAAACAGTTGCAGAACCTGTAGTTGGCGACATATAATGTAAAGTTGCACGAGATGTTACACTTGCGTTATTTACACCAGTTCCTAAAGCTACTCTTGTTACGTTAATTTCTGTTCCTGAAACTTGGTACATGTTTGTTCCAGAACCAACAGCCATACAACGAGTTTTAATGTTTGGTAAGCTGTTGTATTTTCTGGCACTTGTTGTAAAAAGGGTGTCAGACTCAGACCATGCGAAAGTAATGTATTGTCCATCCGGAGTACGACCTAATTGAATACGGTGGTCAACGTTATCAGTTTTTGAACCATTAGTTCCTGTTGGATCCCAAGGATTATCGTTAAATCCATTTCCACCTGTAGAAGGGCTGGCTTGCTCTGATGATAATGAATCAATTGTTTTATAACTCCAAGCAGAGGTACCATCACCAATAAAATCATATAAATAAGGACGGTTACCCGGAGTGTGACCCCATCTGTAGATCTCGCCACCATTTGAGAATTGTTGTAAATAATTTAATGAATCGCCATCTGTAGAAGCTCCACTAAAAAAAACTGCACCAATATGTAATTTGTTATTTGCATCAACAGTAATATCAAAATCAGAGAAAAATGGAACTCTAAGATTTGTATCAGCGTTTGTTGGTGCTATACGATCTAATAAAGGAGTCATTGCAACACTGTTAAAATCAATACCTGACAATAAAGACCAACTAGCACCGCTGTTAGTAGTTTTATAAATAATTGGTTGTTGTCCCTTATTTGAGTTATTAGCAGTTGCTAAACATCCAATATTTACTATATAACCAACAGTTCCGGCTTCATTCCAAGCCATTTGAGGAGCAAACCCTAAAACTTTGTCTCCTGAAGTAGGTTCAACTAATGCCGGTGGAATGATCGAGTCTGTTGACCAAGTCATTGCTCCTGCGTTAAAAACACCTTTTACAATTGCGTAACCTCTTAAACTAGCAAGTGTAGTATTATCAGGCTGTAACAAAGCAAGTGAACGAACTACCCCATCATCGGTAGAACTAAATCCGTAACGCGACCAACCATGGTTAGTTACACTTGCTGTTGAAGCAAATGGAAAAAACTGAGCTGCATTCGGCGCAGCAGAAGCTGTGTTATTAAATGCATTTAATTGTTTACTGGCATAAAAGTTACCCGAGAATGCTGAACCAGCAACCGTAGGGCCTGTTCCAACAACATAAGCATTAGCGATGTTTGTGTTTCCCGGTGCGCTATAGACACCACCTTGAGGGTAACGACCTGCATCTGTAGCATCTGCCCAAATACATGTGCTATCAAAAGTGTTGCCCCAATTTGAACTAATCATTGCAACGATACCACCTGAATTGTTTGCTGGAGCAGCAGTATAAGTTGCACTCTTACGGTGAATAAAAGAAACAGCGTTAACATTATCATTGTATTGTAATGGTCTTGATTGACTAACCAACATACCATAAATATTCATTGAGCCGGTCAATAATTTCCAGTTAATTGTAGACGGCGGCATTGAAGCTGCTGACTCTGCAGATTCTGCAGGGAATGTATTTTGAACCGGACCAATAGGTTGACTTAATTTTGCAGGAGCTGCACCATCAACGTCAATAGCAAATTTTGCCGCTATTGTTTCAGCTATATTAGCAATACCAACCGGTTTTTGCTTAATACGGCCATTTTGTGGATAGGCGCTTATTGCTGCTAATAAGGCCGAACCAAGTAGTAGTTGTTTTTTCATGTTATTTGGTTTTAGATATTTAAGTTTAATTATTAAAGGGCTAAAATAGAGAAACCATTAAATTAAAGCAAATTTAATTTAATGAAATCGTTAAATTTAACACAAATGAAAAGGGTTTCTTTTTGGAGATTAATTCAAATTTACAAAAGAAAAATTGTTTCACCAAATTTTTCTACAAAAAAAAGGCTGCTAATTTCTTAGCAGCCTTTTTTTGAAATTGCAAGCAATTATTTTCCTTTGTTAACTGAACCAGCTAAGTCAGAACCTGCTTTAAATTTTACTACTTTTTTAGCAGCAATTTTAATTTCTTTACCAGTTTGAGGATTACGACCAGTACGAGCAGCACGTTTAGCTACTGTAAAAGAACCGAAACCTACTAAACCAATACGATCACCTTTTTTTAAAGCTTTGTGAATAGCTTCGATTGTAGAATCTAATGCACGACCTGCGTCAGCTTTAGTTAACTTTGAACCAGATGCAATAGCATCAATTAATTCTGCTTTGTTCATTTTGTTTTGTTTTTAGGGTTAAACAATTAATTAAATTATAATACAAATTTATACGTAAAACCCTATTTGTCAAGTGATCTTCAAAAAAAAGCGCCTGTTTTGTTGATAAATCGGCATATTGTTAATAAATAGGGCGTGTAACCTGCTTTATTAAAGGGTTTATAATAATTACGGAAGTCTTTTTGTTGTTTAACAGGCGCTAAACAGCCAACATTGGCTGTGATTTAGGCTGAATAATCCTTTGATCATAAAAACATTGCCTTATCCTTTATCTTAAAGCCTCTCAAAAATTCACGGATCCCTATTTTTTTCTTGCCTTGTAATTGAATTTCTTCTACCTCGATCAAACCATCTTCGCAAAAAACTTTCAAATACGTTTTATTGTCGGTAAGCAGCAAACCGTTAGGATGATTTGGTGTAAAAATTTCAAATTTGGAATTAAAAATTTTCACCAACTGAATTGGATCTTCTCCGTTTTTTAGCTGTGTAAACGCTGTTGGGTAAGGTGATAAGCCGCGAATAAAATTATTTATTTCATTTCCCGGCTTTGTCCAGTCTATTTGACAATCTTCTTTAAAAATTTTTGGTGCATGGCAGGCCAATTGATCGTCTTGAGGCAAAAAATCTAATTCTTTTCCGCTCACAAAACTTCTTTCAATTTCCGCAACAGTTTTTAAGATCAGTTCTGCTCCTACAAGCATTAATTTATCATGCAACTCTCCGGCGGTTGTTGTCGGTTCGATCTTCACCTTTTCCTGAAATAAAATATTTCCGGTATCAATTTGATGTTTTAATTTAAATGTAGTAACACCACTTTCTTTCTCGCCGTTTATAATTGCCCAATTTATAGGCGCTGCGCCCCGGTATTTAGGTAACAAAGAAGCATGTAAGTTATAGGTACCCATTTTTGGCATATGCCAAACTACTTCCGGTAACATTCTAAACGCAACCACAAATTGCACATCTGCCTTTAAACTTTTTAATTCAGCAATAAAATTTTCGTCTTTTAATTTCTCAGGTTGCAATAAATTTAATTTATGTTCAACAGCGTATTTTTTTATCGCAGATTGTTGGATCTGCTGGCCTCTTCCTGCGGGTTTATCGGGCACTGTTACAACGCCAACTACATTGTAATTATTTTTAATTAATATATCCAAGCTTGCAACAGCAAACTCAGGGGTGCCCATAAAAACAATTCGCATGCTCATATTATTTTGTATTTACTTTAAATTAATGGTTAAAGTACTTATAATTAAAAAAACAAAAGTAACAAACATTATTATGTTTTACTTTTTTGAAATAAAAAAAGGGGCTTCGAATAGAAGCCCCTTTTAAAATTTATGCAAATGAAAGATTATTCTAAAATGATCTTTTTAGTCATTTTGCTTCCATTGTTTTCAAAAGTAATAAAATATACTCCTTTTGATTGACTTGATAAATCAATGTTTTTAGAGCTATTGAATTTACCTGTAGCAATTGTTGCACCTAAAATATTAGTTACAGAGTAATTAATATTATCGTTAGATAAAGTTGTAGCAACACTAAATACACCATTACTTGGGTTAGGGTATAAACTGATAGAGTTTAACACATTATTATTTTCGTTAATACCATTAGGGCAACTAGTAAGAATACTAATAGTTTGTGTTGC
>JALHPG010000012.1 GCA_022842625.1 Bacteroidia bacterium
AGATGGGGCGAAAAATTATTCAGCACCAAAAATCCAAAGCAAGGTTGGAATGGTTATTTTAAAGGAGAAGAGTGTAAGCAAGATGTTTATGTTTGGCGTATTACATTTAAAAATGTAGTTACCGAAAAAGACGAAGTGCATTATGGCCATGTTTCGCTTCTAAAGAATTTATAGTCAAAGCAATTTCCTCCTAAGGAAGCGAGTTTTTATTGCTGAATGGTTTTTATTTTAGAATTTACCCAAGCCAATATAGGAATCAGCAACAAAGCGCCATACGTTAGTATTTTATAATGGTCGTAGTAATCATTAAACGTGCCTAGTAACAGTTTTAAATTCGCTAATAAATAAATCAGCGACAAGAAAAAATAAAGATAGCGTTTACTGTTTTTTGAAAGGACATCGTAATTCGAAATAAAATAAAGCAGACTGATAGTAAAAGCCGGTACCGCAAACAAAAAGGCATAATGCTGCTGGTGCGGAAAGATAAGTGGGATCAATAAAAGTAGATAACTTATCTCTATACATTGCTGCCAATTTGTTTTAGCTTTAATAAACGGTTTCCATTTTAAAAAATACAAAGTAAACGAAACAAGAATTAAACGAACTGCCAATAAAACTTGTGATAAGGTTGGAATAGCCACATCTGCAAAATTTCTTTTATAGGGCAGGGCATATACATCGGGAACGTCTTTTACAAGTAAGGTTGATAAAAGTGTAGAAAGGCCATGGAAACTTCTTTCTTCAACATCTAAAACATGTATTTGATTAATTGGGTTAATAAGCGACAACCATGTTTTAATTAATGAAAGATTATAGCCGTGTCCAATAAACAACGAAGGAGAAAATAAATACACAAAATAAAACAGCAACGTAAATGCAAATGCCTTAAAGTACCCGCGATAAATTAAGTAGGGTAAAAATACAATTGGTAATAGTTTAATGTTTATGCCTAAGGCTAAAATAGCTGCTCCGGAAAGTGGTTTGTTATTAATAATTAAATAAAGACCATAAACACAAGTCCACAAAATTAAAATGGTTATTTGTGAATTATGTAGGTTGCCTAAAAAAAATCGCAACGAAAAAATAAAAGTAAGTAAAATAAAAGCAGATTTTTGTTTTTCTGTTAACGTTTGTAGTAAAGGGTGTTTAGTTAATAATTGAAAGAGATGAAAATATAAAATGGTATTAAACACCAACCAACAAAATTTTATCCAAAAAAAAGGTAAATAATATAAAGGTTTTAAAATAAGCGCAAACAGAACAGAATAAAAATAATGGTAGCTATCTACATATTTGTTTTCATAAAAATTGTCGCCTTTAATCAAGTCGCCGGTTGCCGATAAAAAAATATAAAAATCACCTTTGCCGTCTGCTTCAAAGAAACAAACAACTAAAGCAACTGCCAACAGAACAAAAAGCCAAATTTTATTTTTAAAAACAGTCATTTAAGTATAAAAGGTAAAAATAAACATCTAAATTTAACTAATTAATAGCAATCCTATTTGAAAAAGGTAGTATCATATTTTTTTTCCGAATATAATCTAAGTCAGCCAACCCTTAAGTTTAAACAACTGCTGTATTTGTTTATAGTTATTAAAGTTATTTACTGGCTTTGGTATTATGACCTTTATTTTGGACAAAATGCTATTGCTTTTATTAAACCACATTCTTTGGGCGCATTTAAGGATGTAGCTTTTTTTCTTTACAATAACACATCCTTTGGCGCAGGCTATTTTTTTATTTTTGGAACATTATTTTTTTTGGCTCTAAGTTATTTTGTAAAAAAGATGCCCTTTTTACTTGAGTTTATTCTTTGGTTATTAGTTTTAAATATTCACAATAAACTATACCCAACATTAACCGGTGGCGATCATTTATTAAATCAGTTTTTGTTTTTTAATTGTTTTCTTTCCAAAACACATAGTAGTTCATCTGTTTTTCAAAATGAACTTAAAAAGTGCTTTCACAATTTTGGTGTACTTGCTATAATAATCCAGATACAATTAGTGTATTTAATTGCCGGTATTGCAAAATTAAACAGCAGCGATTGGCTAAGCGGAGTAGCAATAATTAATTTAGGTGAGGTAAAATATTTTAATTTGTATAGTAATACATTTTCAGTTGCCGGAATTTTTGGTTACTTTTTTAATTATTTGATCCTTTTTTATCAGTTATTATTTCCGGTTTTAATATGGATAGAAAAAATTAAAAAGCCCTTATTAGTAATTGGGATCTTAACCCACCTCTATATCGCTTTTGTAATGGGAATATTGGGTTTCGGATTGATCATGTTAATTCCTTATGTATATTTTTGGCCTGTTAAAAACACAAATAATTTTTAGTACCTTTACAACATGTTTACAAATGAGCAATTAAAAGACTTGAATGATCGCAGTATCGCGTTGAGGGGGTTTCTTTGACTATGATAGGAAGAAACACGATCTTGAGTTATTAGAAGAAAAAACCCTTGATCCCAATTTTTGGAACGACTCCAAAAAGGCCGAAAAAACCTTAAATGAAGTAAAACAAATTAAATCGTGGACCAGTGCTTACGATAATTTGCATCTGAAATTAGATGACTTAAATACCTTATATGATTTTTATAAAAGCGGCGATGCTTCTGAAGAAGAAACAGAGGCAGAGTATAAAGCAACCTTAAAAAATCTTGAAGAGATCGAGTTTAAGAATATGTTGCGCGGCGAAGAAGATCCCTTAAATTGTATTTTACAAATTAATGCAGGCGCCGGCGGAACAGAGAGTTGTGATTGGGCAAGCATGTTACTGCGTATGTATTTAATGTGGGCAGAGAAAAAAGGTTATAAGGTAAAGGAACTTGATTACAATGCCGGAGATATGGCAGGAATAAAATCTGTATCTATTCAAATAGAAGGCGATTTTGCTTATGGATATTTAAAAGGAGAGAATGGCGTTCATCGTTTGGTGCGTATTAGTCCTTTTGATTCTAATGCCAAACGTCACACAAGTTTTGCAAGTGTGTATGTTTACCCCGTTGTTGATGATACTATTGAAATTGATATTAAGCCAGCTGACATTGAAATTTCAACTTCGCGAAGCGGCGGTGCCGGTGGACAAAATGTAAATAAAGTTGAGAGTAAAGTACAGTTAACACATAAGCCAACGGGAATCGTTGTTGTTTGTCAAGTAGAGCGCTCTCAGTTAGGAAACCGCGAGCTGGCCATGAAAATGTTACGTTCGCAATTGTATGAATTGGAAATTAGAAAACGTAACGAAGCTAAAAATGCTGTTGAAGACGGAAAAATGAAAATAGAGTGGGGTTCTCAAATTCGTAGTTATGTGTTGCATCCATATAAAATGGTTAATGATCATAGAACAGAATTAAAGATCACCAATGCCGAAGGAGTATTAGACGGCGATTTGGATGAGTTAATTAAAACATACTTAATGGCCTTAGGCGGAAAACAATATCACAAAAACTAATTAACGTGCAACCTGTAAGAGCAAAAAAACATTTAGGCCAACATTTTTTGAACGATGAAAACATCGCTAGAGATACAGTAGGCGCATTATTAGAAAAAGATAAAACTTCTTTTATTATTGAGGTTGGTCCCGGAACGGGCGTGTTAACTCAGTTTTTAATAAATGATGTTGAGAATTTTTTGGCCATGGATGTGGACGGGGAATCGGTTGACTATTTAAAGCTAAAATATCCTGAAAAAAAAGACAAAATAATTTTAGCAGATTTTTTAGAAGCAGACCTTCAAAAATTAGCAGGGCAAAAATTTAATGTGGTTGGAAATTTTCCTTACAATATTTCCAGTCAGATAATGTTTAAGGTTTTAGAAAATAAAAACAGTGTAGATTATGTTGTAGGCATGTTCCAAAAGGAAGTAGCCATGCGTCTTGCCGAGAAACCGGGTTCAAAGGTGTATGGTATTTTAAGTGTATTGCTGCAAGCGTATTATGATATTGAATATTTATTTACAGTACATGAAAATGTATTTACTCCGCCGCCAAAAGTTAAGAGCGCTGTAATTCGTTTAACTAGGAATAATGTTCAGAAATTAGATTGCGACGAAGTGCTTTTTAAGAAGATCGTGAAAACAACTTTTAATCAACGTAGAAAAACAATCCGTAATTCAGTACGAACATTGTTTAATAATAATGAATTGCGTCATCCATTGTTAGATAAACGTCCGGAGCAATTGTCGGTGGCTCAGTTTGTAGAGTTAACCAAATTTGTTGAAGAGCAAACGGTGTTGTAACAGTCTGCTAATTTTTTTCCTACAAGGTCTTGCGATGCATTTTTTGAAATGAAGTCGATCATTTTTTCGGGATCAAATTTTAATTTCCCGTCTAAAAATTCCTTAAGAGATTCTTCTAGTTCATTTTCGTTGCCAACAGAAACTAATTTTCCAAAGTCATCGGTAATTAAATTTGGTAATTGACCTACCTTGCTTGCAAACACAGGCAAGCCTGTTGCAAGTGCTTCTAAAACAACAACCGGCATTCCTTCATAATTACTAAATAATATCAAGGCGTGTGCCTGTTGCATATAGGTAGCAACTTCTGTTTGGGTTTTTTCTCCAGCAAACGTTACATCATTCAATCTAAGGTCTTTTGCTTTTTGTTTGTAATAAGAAACGGATGTTTCATTTCCTCCAACAATTAAAAGGTCAAATTGATAATTTGCTTTTTGTAATTTTTGTATCACACTTAAAGTGCCGTTTATATTTTTTTCTTTTTCAACTAAAGATGAAACATGCAGTAAAAGAGGTTTTGAACTTTTGATGCTTTTATTCTCACAAAAAACACTTGTATTTACTACATTATAAATTAATTCGTAATCGCCGTTTAAGCCATGATCGAGCATGGCATTTTTTTGTTTTTCGGAAACATAAAATAATTTAGAGGCTGTGGCAACTGCTTTTTCAGTAAAATAGGTTTGTAAAAAACCTTTGTAATTGCCGTCTTCCGGTAAGTAGCCACTCCAATGTTCAACAATAGTATGAGGAACTTTGTAATAATTTTTAAATATGGATAAAATAATTGCGGCAGGAAAAATAGTATTTAATTGTATGGCTTTGATAGAAATATTGTTGCTTATTAATTCTTTTAAAAGCGTTGTATAAGCGTTTTTAAAGCGCCTATATTTTAAAATTGAAGATAATAAAGGGATACTTAGATCTACTTTTTTATATTCTAAGATCCACTCTTCAAAATTGCCCTGTTTATTTTTTGTTATTTTAGTTTGTTGTGCGTTGGCTGAAGAGTAGGCGTAAACAACTATAACAGGCATAAACTTGCTTAACGCCAGCGCATGATTTTTAATAAAAATACCGTGATTGATGTTTTGTGGGGTTGGGTACCAAGAAGCTAAAAAAAGAATTGGCTTTTGATCGTGCGACATTTTTTCGCTTACTCAAGATTTATTTTTATCTCTAATAAAAACAAAGAGTATTTATCGTTGATGGTTTCAAATTGCGGTGTTATTTTATTTCCACTCTTCATGGCAATAGTAATAAAACCTAGACCTGCACCACCTTTATCACTTAATTCATTATTTTCTAAATGCTCTAAATAATATGCCTTTAATGCAGCAGGATCCTCAAATGAATTTATTTTTTCTATTTGCCCTTTAACTTTTTCTACCGATGAATTAGAGATAAGGTTAGCAGAAATGATATTTACAGATTTGTCTGAATGTGCTAATAAGAAAAAATTATGTTGCGATCCTTTATCGTCTTTGTGACCATGGATCAATTGATTTTGAAGCGATTCAACACAAATAAAGAAAACCTTTTTTACTACTTGTTTAGGGAAATTTTTATCAAGAATATTTGATTCAATTTCAGTTTCAAGTTTCGAAATTGTTTCATTATTCAAAACGCCATCGTAGGCTAATATTAAATTGCCAGATTGGGTAATGTTTTTAACCTGCTTTGTAAAATGCAGATCAAAAAACTCTGATTCTTTATTTATTGTCAAGCTCACTATTTAAATAAACCGTTTAGTTCAGCGTCAATCATTCTAATTACCTTACCTAGATCTTCTTTACTCTCGCTAAAATTAATATCATCAACATCTACTACCAAAATTTTTCCCGACTCGTAAGAGGTGCTCCATGCTTCGTAGCGTTCGTTCAGTCTTTTTAAATAATCTAAGCGAATGCTGTTTTCATAATCTCTTCCGCGCTTTTGTATTTGCTTTACTAAGGTTGGTACACTAGCTCTTAAGTATATAATTAAATCAGGCGCTTTTATTAAGCTTTCCATTAATTTAAATAAGGAAAAATAATTATCATAATCGCGAGAGGTCATTAAGCCCATTGCGTGTAGGTTGGGTGCAAAAATATAAGCGTCCTCGTAAATAGTTCTATCTTGAACTACAGAATGTTTACCTTTTCTAATATCCAAGATCTGATTAAAACGTGTATTTAGAAAATATACTTGCAAATTGAATGACCAACGCTGCATTTCTTCATAAAAGTCATTTAGGTAAGGGTTATCATCTGCATCTTCGTAATGCGCGTGCCATTTATAATGTTTCGCTAATAACGAAGTTAATGTAGTTTTCCCTGACCCAATATTCCCGGCAATTGCAATATGCATATCAATTTGTTAAAATTCCTTTAAATAATAGACTAAATTATATATTTAATCTACAAAAAACAAAATTTAATTGATAAAAAGTGACTTTTATAGCGTGATATTTGACGATTTTACTTAAAAAAGACCTTTATCTTTCAATAAGTCAGCAGAAATCTTTTCAATTGCTTGATTTACAGGAGTAAACGAGAAATTTGAAACTGATTTTATTTTAGCGTTTGAGTAGAGTTGCTTGTTTAAAGCCGAAGAAATTAGAGGTTTGGTAATTTTACGAGGTTTATTTGTAAAAAAACAAACTATGGCATCCAATATTCTGGCAACGGTTAATATTTTTTTGCCGGCATTAATAGTTGTTTTTGGTTTTTTTAATTCCGATTGAATTTTATCAAGGATCGATTTAAACGAATAATTTTCTTCTATCAAAATGTATCGGTTGGCGAATAATCGCTTTTCAACAAGTTCTAACATACAATTTGCAACATCTTCAACAGCAATGTAACCGGCAATTCCATCGGTATAAAATTTATTTCCTTTGTAGCACACATCAAATAATTTTGAGCTGCTTTGATCCCAAAAGCCTGAAGACAATATTACACCCGGATTTACGATAACCGCATTTAAACCTTCTTCAATGCCCCGCCAAACTTCTCTTTCGCCATTATATTTACTTATCGCATAATCACTTTCTTTGCCCGAAAATTTCCAAAAAACAGTTTCATTCAACGGTTGTGTATAATCTGAATTATTAATTGTAGCAATGGAGCTAACGTGGCAAAGTGCCGAAATGTTTTTATGTAAGCAAGCGTTTACAATATTTGCCGTGCCGGTTTCATTAATAGCAAATAGTTTTTTTCGATCGTTTTTATCAAATGATACAAAGCCGGAACAGTTATACACCACCGTAATTCCTTCAAGAGCGGCTTCGATCGAAAAGACATCTGCTATGTCAAGCTCAACCCATTTTATTTTTTTGAATAGCGCTAGGTAATTGTTATCGTAATACGAGAAAAGTTTTTCTACTTTTTTAATATCGCTTGTTTTTTGCCTGCAGGCAATTACAGGCTGGTTGTTTTGTAAGAGTTTCAAAACAACCTGACTTCCTAATATTCCTGTAGCACCAATTACTAAATTCAAAATCGTATCAATTTAAGCAAAGGTTATTTTTTGTAAACTAAAAAACAAACCACTTTGCACTATTAATCCTAAAAAAAAACCTAAATATAATTGCGCCGGTTTGTGTTCATTTAAAAATAAACGCGCAAAACCAATAATTCCTGCTGCAATAATTGTAAGAATATAATAGGGTGTCATATCAAACTTAATTAAATAGGATACCGATATTAATACCCCAAGCACACCTCCAATACCAACCATGTGCGCACTGATCTTATATTTAAGGTTAATTAAGGTAGATATCAGAATGGAAATTGCACCTCCAACAATAAATAATTTTACACTATTCCAAATATTAATATCCATTAGTAAATAAAATAAACTAAAATAGAATAGTGCAGTAATAAAATAAGGAAAAGTTCTATCGTGTTGATTTGAGAGTAGAATATTTGGTATTTTTTTTAATTTAACTAAAAGGTAAATGTTTAAAACAGGAAAAATAAACGAGAAAAAAAACACAACCAGCGAAATTCGCCATTTTGTTTCTATTGGCGTTAAGTAATCGTAAACAGTATTTGGGATGCCAAAGAAAAATAAAAGACACAAATAGGTTGCCATTAATAACGGATGCAAAACAACAGAAATAATTAAGGCAAAGTTTTTCAATAGTGTTAAGATAATAAATTTGATAATTCGGTTATTTCTTTTCTTGCATCATGATCTTTATAAATGATATTATATACAGCATTTGTAATTGGCATATGAATTTTATGGTTTTTATTTATTTCATAAACACATTTTACGGCGTAATAACCTTCGGCCACCATGTTCATTTCCAATTGCGCGCGCTTAACCCCATAGCCCTTGCCTAG
Source organism: Bacteroidia bacterium (assembly GCA_022842625.1). Lineage (GTDB taxonomy): Bacteria > Bacteroidota > Bacteroidia > B-17B0 > Aurantibacillaceae > Aurantibacillus. Next base: position 8,573 of record JALHPG010000012.1, read on the forward strand.
CATGGTACCAAACATTCTGTTACGGCTAAATTGAGAATAGGCAGTAACAAGAAGATCGCCAAGATAGGCCGAAGCATTTATATCTCTGTTTATTGGATGTACTTCGTCTACAAAACGTTTTATTTCCTGTATCGCATTGCTTATCAAAACGGCTAAAAAGTTATCGCCATAACCTAAACCATGGCAGATGCCTCCGGCAACAGCAATTACATTTTTAAGAACGGCTGAATATTCAGTACCATAAATATCATCACTTACAGACGATTTTAAATACCGGCAGTTTAATAAATTGCTTAATGTGGTTGCGCTATTTGTGTTTTGAGATGCAATGGTTAAATAACTAAGTTTTTCCATTGCAACTTCCTCTGCATGGCAAGGCCCGGTTATCACACCAATGTTTTGTAACGAAACATTGTACACCGTGTTTAAATATTCGCCAACAATTAAATTATGCTCGGGAACAATACCCTTAATGGCCGAAAAAATAAATTTATCTTTTAAATTGTTTGCATTTAAATTTAAAAAGGAAGTGTGTAAAAATGCAGAAGGGATGGCTAAAATAATATAATCTGAATTTTGAACGCAGTCGGCAATGGAGTCGAAAAAAGAAATTTTAGAAATATCAAAATCAACAGAGCTTAAATATTTTGGATTGTTTTTATATTCTTTAAACAATTCAATGTCTTCTTGATTACGGATGAACCAATTTATTTTTGAGGTGTTATTTAAGAGTAACTTTGCCAGCGCTGTTGCCCAACTTCCGCTACCAATAATTGCTATACGTGGCGACATAATTATAAACGAGCTTTAAAATTCAGGTTGAAGTTACACAAAAATAATATCATCATCATTTAAATTTCCGACTCCGGCAAAACGGTTATACACCCTGGCAAGGGTGATTACATCCTTTTGACAGTATTTTGCAATTTTTGCAAGATCTTTTTCTTCATAAAAAGTTTTGCCAACCATACTTCCATCCATTTCATCTTTTGGTGACGGAATCCCTAAAACATGTGCCAGAAGATTAAGTGAACTGAAATTTTTTACATCTCCAAATTTCCAAAGGTCCATTGTATCAATGTGTTTTACCTCCCAAGGTTTTAAGCCTTGAATTTGTAATATTTTTGGCAAGGGTAAATTATTAATCAAAAAACGACGGCATAAAAACGGAAAATCAAATTCTTTGCCATTATGTGCGCATAATAAATGACTGTATGTGTTAAAATGTGATTTTAGGAGGTCGGCAAATTGATTTAATATTTCAACTTCGTTAGTGGACGAAATGGTTTTAATACGAAATTTGTTTTGGTGATAATAGCCTAGGCCAATGCAAACTACTTTTGCAAACTCTGCGTAAATGCCGGCTTTGTTGTATTGCTGTTCCGGCGAAATTTCTTTATTGTATTGCCATTTTTTATTCCAAAGCTCTTTTGAGCTTTCATCCAGATCATCATATTTGTAGGTTACAGGAACTGTTTCAATATCAATAAATAATATTTTTTCAATTTCAGTCTTTGTCATTTTACTAATTATTATAATCGTTAGGGGTTATTACAAATGAGTATATAAATTTGCCATCTCTGTCTTTATAATAGTATTCAAAACTACAATTTATTCGGCGCAGCTCTGCTAATTCTGAATCTGTTTTAATGGTAGATATAATTCCCGGCCTTAGGGCAGAATTAAATTTTGATGTATCTACTTTTTCAACATTTAAATTGATCAATGTGTATTTATATTTTATAGTGTTTTCTCCTTTAACTTCTATGCCATCCATTCTGGTTTCGGCGTCTATCATTAACGGACATTTACTATTAAATTGGCTAACCACTTTTAGTGCTTTTTTATCTATTGATTCAGGGTTTGCGCAGTGGCTAAATAAAAGACCAAGAACTAAAAAGGATATTGCCAACAATTTTTTCATAAATACGCGTGAGAGCTAAGCTATAAAATTATTAAATAAAGTGCTATAAACAAAAAGCCTCACAAGATAGTTGTGAGGCTTTTTTTGGAATTATTATAATTTATTTTATTTCGTTATATTTTTTTGTAAGAATATCTTTTGTTTCTGTTGCTGTTTTAAGATCTTTTTCAAGTAATGTAATATCTTTATTTTCTTTTTTAGCAGCATCAAGTTGGTTTTTTAATGTTTTTTCTTTTGCATCCCATACGCTTGAAATATCTTTAATGCCTTTTGCAGCGCTGAATTTTGTAAATCTACTGCCTCCTTTACCAATTGAATATAGATCTTCGGCCGCCGCAAGTGCTGCCTTGGAAGTTGAACAACGTTTGGCAGTTTTAGAATATAGGCCTAAAAATCCCATAACCTCAAAGCCATTAAATTTATTTAAGTTATTATGAAAGAACGGAATTTGTTCGTCGCTGCCATTTGTGGAATACAATTCTGCAATTGGATACAATACATCTTTTCCGCTCTCGTTCTCAAATAATTTAGCTTTTTCCATTGCTAATTTTGGATCGTTTTTAGAAATGGCCTCTAGCGCTTCTCCGCAAATAGCATAAGATTGTTCGTCAAGCGCTTTAACATTTAAACTTTTTATATCTTCATCCGACCCGAATTTTTTATTTAAAACACTTAATGCTTTTGCTCTGGTTCTTGTCTTTTTATCGTTAGCATAAACAGTTTGTAGCGTTGTTTTAACCTCTGCAAGTTTATCTGCCGGGGCATCAATTAATTTCCCAATAGCATAATTTCTTAAAACATGGTACTTGTCATTTTCTGCAGCCCATTTAAACAAAGCATAAACATTTGCCTCAGCAAGTTTTGAGTCTAATTGTTTTAGTGCTTCATATCTGTCCATAAACAGGGGTGCGTTTTTATATTGAAAGATATATTCGTCTGTTGTTTTTGGGTAATCAAGATCGCAAAGTAATTGTCTTTCTGCATCAAAATTTACTAATTGCGGCACGCCGCTTGTGATAATTGTAAAAGTTTGTTTTGCTTCTGATAAAATAATTTTTGTGCGCTCCGGTTTGCCGTTTACGTATACATCTATTTCAATTGGCAATCGGTATAACGGATATTTTTTGAAATTTTGTGTTTGTTCAAGGGTTAATTCTAAGGTGCTTGTGGAAGCATTGTAGGTTTTTAATAGTTTTAGGCTTGGGCGACCCTTGTTGAGGAACCATTGATTAAAAAACCAATTTAGATCTAAACCCGTAGTCTCTTCAAAAGCTAAACGTAGGTTGTGAATCTCACCGGTTTTAAATTTATTTGTTTCTAAATAATTTTTTAATGAAGCAAAGAATGCGTCATCGCCGACAACTTTTCTAAGCATGTGTAATACCTGACCGCCTTTGTTGTAGCTAAATCCGTCAAACATATCTTCGCGATCGCGATAATTAAAGCGAATAAGGTTAACTTCTTTATCAGAATTCATGTAACCTTCTCTGCTGTTATTGTGATGATAGTCTGCAGCATCTCTTCCAAATTTATATTCTTCCCACAGGTATTCTCCGTAGGTTGCAAAGCTTTCATTTAACGGCAGGTTGCTCCAGCTTTCGCAAGTAACTAAATCGCCAAACCATTGGTGAAATAATTCATGAGCAATGATCGAATTTCCTTTTACGCCGTCAATGGTTTCGCGAGTGGTTTGATACACAGCAAAATCGCCATGTAAGGTTGCACTGGTGTTTTCCATGGCTCCGCTTACATAGTCGCGAACTGCAATTTGTGCGTATTTAGGCCACGCATATGGCACTCCTAAGCGGGTAGAGTAAAACTCGATCATTTCTTTTGTATCGCCAAAAATTGCTTTTGCGTGCGGCTCGTATTCTTTTTCTACATAATAGCTAACTTCTTTACCATTCCATGGTGCATCAACTACCTTTTTAAATTCGCCAACAGCCATCATGGCTAAATACGGCGAATGTGGTTCATCCATTTTCCAGTGATCTGTTCTGGTTCCGTCTGTATTCTTTTTTGTATCAACCAGTAAACCGTTAGAAAGGGTGGTGTATTTATCATCTACGGTCATATAAATTTCTTGGGTCATTTTTTCGTTCGGACTATCAATAGTGGGAAACCAGGCAGAGTTGGATTGGGTTTCACCTTGAGTCCATATTTGCGGCATTTTGTATTTGTTTTCGCCTGTTGGATTAATAAAGTATAACCCTTTATCGCTGCTAATAGCGCTGCTTCCTCCAACCTTTAATTCATTTGGTTTAGAAACATAAACAATTTCAACTAAATATTTCTCGTCTTTAGTAAATGTTTTTTCAAGGTTTATTTTTAAAGAATCATTCTCGTATTTATAGTTTGCAGTTGTTATTTGCGTCACAGTTTCTTCAGTATAATCTACCATTTTATTGCCTTCTTTTTTCTGGGAAGGTTTAGAGGTTACTTGGTAAACATTCATACTCTTAATATCCATTCCTCTTGCGTTTAGGAATAACTTATTGGTTGGATGGAAATAGGGTTTAATTTCAATTCGAGCCTTTCCATTCATTTTAGAATTGGCCCAATCAAAATTCACTTCTAATTTTGTATGAATAATATCATTAGTTCGCGGATTAGACTCTTGGTATACTTCTTTTTTTGGCACCTCATTGGCAACAACACTAACTGTATCCAACTGAAAAGCAGGCTCAGTATCAACTACTTTTGTATTTGTTTTTTTAGTGGTATTACAAGCAGTAACAATTATGGATGCAGAAAGTGCACTTAATAAAATTCGTTTTATCATTTTTAAATAATTTGTGTGCAAAATTGTAATTAATTTATTGAAAACCAAAATATTAAGTCCATTTTATGCTTAATGGATATTTTTAAGGATAAGCGCCAAAAATTTCTTGTTTAGGAGAGCACTTGAAATGCCGTAAAAGCTGATAGGTAAGCCAGGGCAGACATAAATGCGAGTTGCGCCATTACCCAGGCCCAGCTTTTTGTTTCGCGTTTTACAACAGCAATTGTACTCATGCATTGTAGCGCAAAGGCATAAAAAAGCAATAACGACCAGCATACGGCCGGAGTGTATTTTAAATTACCAAACTCATCTTTTTCGGTGAGTAATTTTTGTTTTATTCCTATTTCATTTTGCGTATCGTTTGCCTGATAAATGGTTGCCATTGTTCCAACAAATACTTCGCGGGCAGCAAATGAAGTGATCAATGCAATTCCAATTTTCCAATCGTAGCCTAAAGGTTTTATGGATGGTTCAATAAAATGGCCGAATTTTCCAATATAGGATTGCTCAAGTTTTTCTGTTTCAATTCTTTTTAATTCGGTTGAGTTTATTTCATTAGGTTCTGTGTTTACTAATGCCGCTTGTTTTATTTCCAATTCTTTAAATTCATCACTAGCACCGTGCGTGCTTAAAAACCAGAGCACTACAGATATGGCTAAAATAATTTTTCCTGCTTCCTTCACAAAAATTTTTACTTTTGAAAAAACCATAATCCCAATATTTTTAGCCTGAGGCCAACGATACACGGGTAATTCCATAATAAAAAAAGACGCCTCTTTTGTTTTTAATATTTTTTTTAAAGCAAAAGCTGTAAGTAACGTAACAAAAAATCCTAAAAAATATAACAAGAATAAAACAATACCTTTTGAATTAAAAATGCCCAAAAACTTGCTGCTTGGGAATAGAACTGAAATTAATAAAGTATAAACCGGTAAACGTGCCGAACAACTAATTAGTGGTAGTATGAAAACCGTTATTAAGCGTTCTTTTGTATTACTTATTGCCCTGGTTGCCATAATGGCCGGCACTGCGCAGGCCGTACCGCTAATTAAAGGAATTACCGATTTACCATTTAATCCAAAAGGCCGCATAACTTTATCCATAATAAAACTTGCACGAGCCATGTAACCAGAGTCTTCTAAAAAGCCAATAAACATAAATAAAAAGGCAATTTGTGGAATGAACATAACCACACCGCTTACACCGGTAATTAATCCGTTTACAATAAGATCATTTAACTGACCCTCGGGTAATTTTGTTTGTACAAATTCTCCTAAACTCATAAACGCTGTTTCTATCCAATTCATTGGTGCTTCGGATATAAAGAAGATGAATTGGAATAGAAAAAATAAAACCAATAACAAGATTAAATAGCCATAAACTTTATGCGTTATAATGGCATCAATTTTTGAAGATATTTTTTTTGATGATAATTGATCGGGACTTTTTACGCATTTTGCTATTAAATAGTTAATGGTGTTAAAGCGGTATATTTTATCTGCGTTTTCTAAAGAAGTTGTAGTTATATTTTTATTACTAAACAGAGTTGATGTGATGTACTCTTTATAGTTGAGAGGGTCTTTAATATAAGCGGCATTTATATCATAAAAAACACTGTTGCTCACGTTTGCGTTTAAAATAGCTTCTTTTAATTCAGTAAACCCAATTTGGTGGCGAGAATCTAATGGAATAACCTTAACGCCAAGCGCTTTTTCTAACTCTTCGACATTGATAATTACGCCCTGTTTGTTTGCCTCATCGATCATGTTTAAAGCAACAACAGTTTTAAATTTAAGATCAATTACTTGTGTAGCTAATAATAAATTTCGCTTAAGGTTAGATGCATCAACAACAATAACAACAACATCGATATTTTCTTTTTCATCTAACAACGTTTTGCAGGCAATTGTTTCGTCGTTCGATTTTGGGTATAGGCTGTAAACACCCGGTAGATCAAGGATAGAAAGTGTTATTTTGGTTTGATCGCGTAAAAAAGTTGTTTTACCTTCCAATCTGTCTACCGTTACGCCGGCATAATTACCTGTTTTTTGTGAAAGGCCTGTTAAACCATTAAACACGCTCGACTTGCCGGCATTTGGGTTACCAAGCAAGGCAATCTTTAAATAATTATTTTGTTTAGTATCTGACAAAAATTTTTAAGCAACCAATTCGATCATAACTAATGCCGCTTCATCTTTACGAAGACTTAGCTCATAACCTGCGATATTAATAGCCATTGGGCAGCCAAAAGGAGCTGTTTTTGAAAGGCTTACAGTTTCGCCGGGCAAACAACCCATTTCAATCAATTTTGAACTTAAAGCCTCGTTTGAAAAGCCTTTAATTACAGCTGTTTGTCCGATTTTAAGATGGTCTAAAGATTCCATAACTAGGCATAAAGTTACGTTTTATGCAATCGATTAAAAATACCCTAAATATGGTAGGCAATGCCATTTTAAGGTTAATTATGATTGGTTAATTTTAAGATTGAACCAAGATCTAGTCATTTTTTTTAAAAGTCCAAAGATTCCATCCAATGCCCATTTTAAAAATTCCGATTAACTGGCCATTATTTAAACCATATTGATAATAGTATCTATCTCTTGAATAGAATGGATAAAATTTTCCATAATTTGCTGTAAGCGGATAGTTATAATTAGACGAGGATCCATTATTAAACTCCTCTTTGTTCTTTTCTCCATAAAAAACCAATCCAATGCCTAAATTCGTTTTAAAATAAAGACCTTTAGTAATGTTTAGGCTAAACCCAAATCCTAAATAATTATCAATTGAGGTGACTTCTATATTTTTTGTTTTAAGGTCTGTTGGACTCTTGGAGTAATAATTCATTTGAAACTTCGCTTGTACAAAATTAAAATCGTACTCAAAAAATAAATTGAATCGGTTTTTTTTCCGTTAGGATATATTTGGTAGCCTGCTTGAAGCCCATACGCCGGAGGATAAGGATTGTAATACATCCCATAAATAAATGCGGGGCCTACGAAAGCTAAATGCTTACCTTTTGTTAGCGTTATGCTTGGATAAATGTTTCCTCTTCCAATGGCATTGTTGCCAATGGAAAAATCGAAGCCAAGTTGAAGTTTAGTTAAGGAGTCTTGTCCTTGTAAACTAATTAGCCCAACAAAAATAAATAACAAACTAAAAATAATTTTCTTCATTTTTTATTTACTGTTTTTTTTTAATTTAGTAAAAAAGGTGATTGATCGCAATTAACCTAACGCTATTTCTTTTGTATTATTATATTTTTTAGGTATTTAAGAATGCGTTGCGTTTGTATTTCCGGATATAGAGGTTAAATTTGTTTTTAATTAAATGATCAAAACCGCTAAATATAAAAACGAACAGGTAACTTTTCTGGATAAAGGAAAAGGCAAAGTAGTTGTATTATTACACGGCTTTTTAGGTTCCCATAAAATATGGGAGCAAACCATAAATGATCTTTCACGGTCATATAGGGTAATTGCAATTGATCTGCCGGGGCACGGAGAAACGGAATGTGTGGGTTATGCGCATAGCATGGAGTTGATGGCCAAGTGTGTTAAATCGGTTATGGATTTTTTACGATTAAAAAAGTACGTTATTATTGGCCATAGTATGGGAGGTTATGTTGGACTGGCTTTTGCCGATCTTTACCCTGATCATTTAAAAGGATTGTGTTTATATCATAGCACGGCATACGCAGATAGTGATGAGAAGAAAAAAGACCGATTGCGAGCCATTAATGCCGTAAAAGCTAATCGTGGAATTTACACAAAGGCCACTATTAAAAATTTATTTGCCACAAAAAATTTAAAATATTTAAAGGATGAAATTGCTTTTGCCACTTCAATTGCTAAAGAAACCGGCAAAAAAGGAATTATTGCAGCCCTGCATGGCATGCGCGACCGGCCAAGAAGAGATATAATTTTAGGATTGGTTGAATATCCGATCATGATGGTAATAGGTGAGCGTGATAATGTTTTACCTTACGAACAATTATTAGAACAATCTCAATACATTAAAAATAAAACTGTTTTGTATTTAGAACATGATGGGCATTTAGGGTTTTTAGAATCGCCAAAAGAGAGCAACAAAGCCTTACGCAAGTTTTTAAGGAAGTGTTTTTAGATCAGCTGTTTCTTTATCTATTGCTGGTTTATAAGCAGTAGCAAAATAAATTGAAAAATAATGGAGCCATCCACCAAAAACACATAAAAATAATTATGTCTACTTGGTTTAGCTAATACAGTTATTAAAATGGCTAGGCCTGCAGTAATAATTGCTGTTGTAAAGTAAGGTTTTTGTATTGAAAAAATTGCAGATGCCAAATACACTAGCAACAAAAAAACAGAAATATATTTTGCCTTTGTTACACCATATTTTATTGGAACGGTTATAAATTTTAATTCAGTATCATGATCAACATCTCTGATATCAAAAAGCACACAAAGCGCTGTAATAAAACAAAACTGACCAAATGCATAAACCCACATCGCCATATTTAAATTGTTTAATAAAGGCAAAAGGGTAGTGGTGCAAATAAATACGAATGAAATAATAAAAGGTTTAAGCAAACCATATTTACGTAATTGCAGAGGCGGCAAAAAATAAAATAAACTTAAAAGCGCAAGAATAGAATAACCTGCAGCTATCTTTAGATCTTCAATAAAAAAGTCCCACAAAAAATTAAACGAACTAAATAGTGTAAGAATAATTAACGTAAAGATCAGTCTTCGGTTTTTGTTATACCAGTTGTATTTAGCATTGTCAGGCTGTTTGGCAGCATAATAAAGCCGTTGTAAATTGTATAATACAAACGTGGCAATAAAATTAGGAAGAATGAAAGAATAGATTCGCTCGGAGTTGTTAGAAAAAACTAATGCAGTTTGAAAAGTAGCAAACGAAACGCACAAAGAAATAAAGAGGTTAGAGTAAACTATAAAATCCAGAATTTTTTTTAATGGATCAAACAATAAACGCATTACAATCTTTGTTTAACTGCTTCAAATAATACAATACCCGAAGCTACTGAAACGTTTAATGAAGCTATTTTTCCAACCATAGGTATTTTTACTTCAACATCACTGCGTTTTATGTATTCGTTACTGATGCCATTCTCCTCGCTGCCAACAATAATTGCAGTAGGTTTTGTAAAGTCTGCATCGTAAATTAGTTTATCGGTTTTTTCGTGACAAGAAACTATTTGTAAGCCACTTTCTTTTAAATATTCAATAATGGTCTTCAAATTATCTTCTCTACAAACTTTTAATCTGTGAAGCGCACCGGCGCTTGTTTTTATGGCATCACCGTTTATTTGTGCCGCTCCTCTGCTTGGAATAATAATAAAATCAACACCTGCACATTCGGCTCCTCTTGCAATAGCACCAAAATTTCTCACATCGGTAACTCTATCTAATATCAATACCAATGGAATCCGACCTTTTTCAAATACATTCGCTAAAAGCTCTTCGGTATTGTAATAATTTATTTCGGTTAAATAAGCTACAACACCTTGGTGGTTCTTTTCAGTTATTCGTTTAAGTTTTTCAGGCGGTACAATTTGAATTGGAACAGCCTGCCCTTTTAAAGCATTTCTTAATTGATGATATAATTCATTCGATAAACCTTTTTGAATAAATATTTTTTCGATGTCTTTACCTGCATCAAGTGCCTCAATAACTGCACGGGTACCAAATATTAAGTTGTTGTCTTCCATTAAAAGCAAAGTACTTAAATTTTAATGCATTTAGCAAGTCAAATGCTTAATATCCTGCAATAAAGGTTAATTCATAAGTTTTGGTAAGTTGTTCTATACTTGTATCTTTGCTTTAAATTTAAAAAATGGACGCATTATACAAAAAAGTTGAAGACGCACTAGATACCATACGCCCTTATTTAGAGGCTGATGGTGGAAACGTGGAGGTTGTTGAGATCACTGATGGCGCCATACTAAAATTAGAATTAATAGGCGCTTGCAAAACCTGTAATATGAGTCAAATGACCATGAAAGCAGGAATAGAAGAAACTATACGCCGCGCTGTTCCCGAGATCAAAGAAATTATTTCTGTAAATTAATATGAAGTTAACACAAAAGCTTGCCCAAAGTGATAAACCACTTTTTTCTATCGAGATCCTTCCTCCTTTAAAAGGAAAAAGCATTCAAAGTATTTATGATGGAATAGATCCTTTAATGGAGTTTAAACCTGCCTTCGTTGATGTGACCTATCATCGCGAGGAGTATATCTATAAAAAGCGCGAAGGTGGTTATTTGGAAAAAGTAAGTATTCGTAAACGTCCGGGTACCGTTGGTATATGCGCGGCTATTATGAATAAATATAATGTAGAGGCTGTGCCACATATCATCTGTGGTGGTTTTACAAGGGAAGAAACCGAAAATGCTTTGATCGACCTACAGTTTTTAGGGATCGATAATGTATTGGCTTTAAGAGGTGATAGTATTAAAACCGAGCCTGCTTTTGTGCCGGAGCCGAGTGGGCATCCCTATGCGCTTGATCTTGTTAAACAAATTACCGAAATGAACAAGGCGCAATATTTAGATGAGGAAATGAAAGATGCGGCGCCAACTGATTTTTGTATTGGCATTGCAGGCTATCCTGAAAAACATTTTGAGGCCCCAAACATGATAAGCGATCTTAAATATTTAAAAGCAAAGGTTGAAGCAGGCGCCGAATATGTTGTTACACAAATGTTTTTTGACAATAAAAAATATTTTGATTTTGTAAAATTATGTCGCGAAAACGGAATCAATGTTCCAATAATTCCCGGCTTAAAAATATTAAGCACTAAAAAACAAATTACAACCTTACCTAAGATCTTTCACATTGATATTCCTCAACCTTTTTACGAAGAGTTAGAGAAGTGTAAAGATGATAAGCAAATTAAAGAAGTTGGAATTAAGTGGTGTATAGAGCAAAGTAAAGAGCTAGTAAAAGCTAACGTGCCTTGCTTGCATTTTTACACCATGGGAACGTCTGAAGCTACCAAACGTGTGGCGAAGGAAGTGTTTTAATGGATTACAATTTTTATACCGGCGAAGTTCTGCTAATTGATAAACCCTACACATGGAGTAGTTTTCAGGCTGTAAATAAAATCAAACATGCTTTAAAACAACACCCGTCGCTAATTGTAGATGGTGTTAAAGTTAAACCAAAAGTTGGTCATGCCGGCACATTAGATCCATTAGCAACCGGCTTGCTTATTGTTTGCACAGGAAAAAAAACCAAAACCATTAACGATCTAATGGGGATGGAAAAAGAATACACCGGAACTTTTTTATTAGGCGCTACTACGCCATGCTATGATCTTGAGAAAGAAGTAGACCAAACGTTTCCAACTGATCACATAACTATAGAAGCTATTAAGCAGGCCGCTATTGACCTTACGGGCATTCAACAACAAGTGCCTCCAATATTTAGTGCCTTGCTTATAAATGGCAAACGCGCTTATGAACTTGCCAGGGCAGGTGAAGAGGTTGAAATGAAATCAAGAGAAATTGAAATAAAAGAATTTGAAATAACGGATGTAAGTATGCCAACCGTTAGTTTTAGAATTGTTTGCAGTAAAGGAACTTACATAAGAAGTATAGCACGCGATTTTGGACTGATTTTAAACAGCGGGGCTCATCTAACAAAACTTTGCCGTACCCGCATAGGTGATTTTAAATTAGAAGATGCGGTTACGCCGCAGGAGTTTGCGGAAAAACTAAAATAAAAATCAAGTATTATTGTTTTTTGGGCGTTGCCTTCGGCCCGGGCTTTTCGTTTCAATCTTTTTGTTCGTACCTCTCAAAAAGGATTTCCACTGCAATCCCTAACGCAACGCAGTATAGAGAGCGTGAGGGATAGAGCCATTGTTTGAGCTCTTTTTTATGCGCCTGGAAGGCAAATAAAAAAAGCGAGTGGCGAAAGCCCGACCGCGAGTGAGGCTTAAATGATTTTTCGGAGGCCGAACCTTGCGGGCACGCCCAAGAAAATAAATTTAAAAAATAGCTAAGATTTTTTTGGAATTTAAATATTCAGGAAATGTAAAAACTCGTTCAAACGGTCTTTCATACCTGTTTCATAATCGCTATGGCTATAAGTAGCCTTAATTATATAATTGTAACGATTAAATGTTTGAATGATACTTGAAAGATCCTCACGATTAACTTTTATAGTTACCTCAAGCTTCATACTATCCGGTTGCGAAGAAACGTGCAAGCTTAAAATTTTAGCGTCATTGCCCTCAATAATATTGCCTATTTGTGTTACTGAATAATCATTTTGATTTAATTCAAGAACAATAACACCGCCCGGGCTTTGAACCGAGATCATGGTGCTTAAATTTTGCACGATACCTTTTAAAGTGATGCAACCTTTATATTTTTCGTTCTCATCTAACACAGGGATAAGCGTTAAATTTAAACTACTCATTAATTTTACTAATTCGTAAGTATGTTGTTGCAAATGAATTACAGGACGCATTAAATGCAATTTACTGGCGTCAATTTGTTCTTCGGGATGATTGTAATCTAAAAGATCTGATTCAGACACTAAACCAATTAACTCTCGGTCTTTTACCACAGGCAAATGCGAAACTTTAAATTGTTCCATCCAATCTAAAGCCAACTCAACCGTATCTGTGGTTTTAAGTGGTGGTATCTCGTCTGTTATTAAATCTACTACTAACATCTTTTCTTTCTCAAATTTATGTAATTTAATTAGTTTTACTGTAGTTTTAAGAAAAAGTAACAAATATTAATTGCCTCAAAATGACTAAATTAAGCGTAAACATAAATAAAATAGCCACTTTGCGCAATGCAAGAGGAGGTAATGTACCTGACGTTATTAAAGCTGCCCAGAACATTGAAGCCTTTGGAGCGCAAGGAATAACGGTGCATCCAAGACCCGACGAACGCCATATAACTTATAAAGACGTGCGAGATCTTAAGCCAATTTTAAAAACAGAATTTAACATTGAAGGGAATCCGCACGAACAAAAATTTATTGACCTTGTTTTGGAGGTGAAGCCCCATCAAGTTACTCTGGTGCCGGATACACAGGGACAAATAACAAGCGATCATGGTTGGGATACAATAGCGAATAAAGACTATCTAACCGAAATAATTTCTTTGTTTAAAAAAAACAATATTCGAACATCCATTTTTGTTGACCCAAATTTACAAATGGTAAAAGGTGCAAAAGAAACCGGTGCCGATAGAATTGAATTATATACCGAAGAATACGCGCGTTTATTTTTTACTGAAAAAGAAAAAATTATTCAACCATTTACCGCCGCCGCAAAGTTAGCCGGTGAGTTAGGATTAGGTGTTAATGCGGGCCACGACCTTAGTCTGGATAATTTGAAGTATTTTAAGGAGCATGTTCCAAATTTATTAGAAGTATCCATTGGCCATGCCTTAATATGCGATGCTCTGTATTTGGGTTTAGAAAATACGGTGCAATTATATTTGAGACAATTGAAATAAAACAACAACATGAAATTAGCATATAGAGAATTTGGGCAAGGACAGCCATTAATTATTTTACATGGATTATTTGGGCAAAGCGATAATTGGAACACTTTAGCAAAAGGTTTTTCAGAAAAAGGATTTCATGTGTTTACTTTAGATCAGCGTAATCATGGTCTTTCGCCACATAGCGATGTTTGGGATTACAATGCTATGGCAGATGATCTAAAAGAATTTATTGATGATCATCAATTAAAGGATCCGATTTTACTGGGGCATAGTATGGGAGGCAAAACCGTTATGTTTTTCGAAATGAAATATACCGCCATTGCATCAAAAATTATAATAGCAGATATTTCTCCCCGCGCTTATGTCCCGCATCACAGCGATGTTGTAGAGGCATTAAATGCAGTTGATTTTACAGCAATAAAAACGCGTAAAGAGGCAGAGGCCATTTTAAATAATTATTTAAGTGATTTTGGAACAAAACAATTTTTACTAAAAAACATTTATTGGCGCGACGCAGAAAACAACGTGATGGATTGGCGTTTTAATTTAAAGGTGATCACAAAAAACAGCGAAAATATTTGTGTTGGCGTACCAACAGGCACTAGTGAAGTAGAGGCTTTGGTCATAAAGGGAGAAAAGTCAAATTATATTGCAGAAAGCGATCTGAATCATTTTAAAGATCATTTTCCAACCTATAAACTAGATACTATTTTAGATTCAGGACATTGGATGCACGCCGAAAAACCAAAAGAATTTTTTGAGAGTGTGATGAATTTCATTCAGTAAATTTTGCCGCTTCGAAATCCCGATAACAATCGGCGCAGCTACCAAAAACGGTCAATGAGCTTGTCGAAATGACTTCGACAAATTACCTCATCACCTGAAACTATACTAATCCCAGCTCTTTTAAAAATTCACCGATCTCGGCATTTTTAGGTAATAAAAAGGCACTTATGCCGCATTCTCCGGCGCCCTTTACGTGTTGAATAGAATCGTCAATAAACACGGTCTCTTCCGGTTTTAAATTGTTTTTCTCCAATACAAATTCAAAAATTTCCTTGTCCGGTTTGCGCATTCCCATTCGGCATGAATAATACACTTCATCAAAATAATCATTAAAGTTTTTTACGCCGTGTTTTAAATACAAGTCGTGCTCAAATGCAGCAACGTGCGGCTCACAAGTATTGCTTAATAAAAACGTATTATAATTTTGTTTCATTTTAACCAAAACATCCAGCCTTCTATCGGGCACGTCCAGCAACATAGCGTTCCAAGCCTTTTTTAACTCAAATTCAGGACCTTCGTAGCGTATTTGCTTTCTTATTTCAGAAAAAAATTCTTCGTTCGAAATAAGACCTTTATCAAATAAGTTAAAGAGTTCGTTTTGGCTTGCCTGGGTGTATATAGACTCGAAAGGCATATAACTAAGGCTGTTAAATTCTGAAATGGTTTTATTAATATCTAAATTAATGATAACCCCACCCAGATCGAAAATGATATTTTTTATATGTTGCATTATTATTTTGCAAATATGGGGTATTTATCTATTTTTGCAATCCCTTTAGTAGGAAAAATTTTGGTCCTATAGCTCATTCGGTTAGAGCAACTGACTCATAATCAGTAGGTGCTTGGTTCGATTCCAAGTGGGACCACGGAATAAAAATCTAAACCCTTTACTAGCAATAGTTTAGGGTTTTTTGTTTATAGTAAAATGAATTATTTGGCACAAACAAAAAGATGGATTTACATTTTCTTTAATGGATTTAAACTCTTATCAATATACTTTTCGCTTGGCAATAAAGCAGTTTGTATACGTTTAGCATAACGAATGGAATCTAAAATTTCTTTCTGTTTTTCGTCTACCAAATGTTTTTGTTTAAGTATAATTGCATTTGCTTTTTGTTTTTGTTTGTAGCCACGCAAAATAAATAGCGCCAGCACTGCAACTAATCCAAAGCCGGCAATAAAATAATTACGTTCGTTTTCTTTTTGCTTTAATTCTGCTTTTGCAATGGCATCCTTTTTGTTTTGCTCGGCTTTAGTTTCTAATTCTTTTTTCTCGTAGGTATATTGCATTTGTTTTTTGATGGCAGCCTTTTGAGTTTCTTGATTATAAATACTGTCACGCATTTTAACTTCTAACTCATACATTTCAAATGCCTCTTTGTATTTGTTTTGTTTTTGATAAATTGTTTTAAGAATAAATGCAGCGTTTCCAATTTTGGCAGGATATCCTATGGCTTTGAAGATAGTAAAACTTCGGTTCGCATAATCTAAGGCTTTTTCTAACTCGCCTTTATTAAGCATTATGGACGAAATGCTTAATAAAGAATGAGCTATTTCATCCTTATTGCCTAACTGTTCTCGTATATTTATACTTTTATATTGATACTCAAGAGCCGTTGCAAGATCTCCTTGCTTTTCAAAAATTATACCAATGCTGCATAACGATGCCGCTATTCCTTCCTTATCATTAATCTCTTCTTGAACCTTCAAATTTTTTTGATAGTATTTTAAAGCTTCAGACAAGTTACCTCTATAAAGTTCGACATATCCAATATTATTTAAAGATTGTGTTATCCCCAATTTATCGTTTAATTCTTCCTGTAATTTTAAACATTTTTTGAAGCACTCTAAGGCTTTTTGTTTATCCTTCTGATCATAGTATATACTTCCAATGTTGTTTAAAGAAGATGACATACCAAATTTGTCTTTTATTTCTTCGTTGATCTTTAATCCCTTATAATAATACTCTAAAGCCTTTGGGATATCTCCTTTAATATTGGAAAGGTACCCGATGTTGGTATATGAACTTGCAAGATATTTCAAATATTTATTTTTTAGGTCTCCGCCGACAATATTCTTTTCTGCAAGCACTCTTAATTGCTCGTTAAAAGCCGGCCATTCTTCATCGCTAGCACTTTCTGCAAGTAATGATAAAATAACGCAACGCATAGTGTCGTGCTTCGCATTTTTAAGGACAAGTTTAAGGGAATCAATGGTTCGCTCACCGTTGGTGTTTTGCGAAAAAGAGATAAAAGATAAAAGACACAAGATGCAAGACAAAATGCGCTTATTTAATTGCTTTAAACTCTTATCAATATAATTTTCGCTAGGCAATAAAGCAGTTTGTATACGCTTAGCGTAACGTATTGAGTCGAGAATCTCTTTTTGTTTTTCGTCAACAAGATGCTTTTGTTGAAGAATGATTGCATTTGCTTTTTGTTTTTGTTTGTAGCCGCGTAAAATAAATAATGCAAGTACTGCAACTAAACCAAATCCTACTATAAAATAATTACGCTCGTTTTCTTTTTGCTTTAATTCTGCTTTTGCAATGGCATCTTTTTTATCTTGTTCGGCTTTATTTTCTAATTCTTTTTTCTCGTATTCGTATTGCATTTGTTTTTTGATACTGGCTTTTTGCGTTTCTTGATTATTTATACTGTCTCGCATTTTAATTTCTAACTCATACATTTCAAAAGCTTCTTTGTACTTGTTTTGTTTTTTGTATATTCCTTTAAGAATATTTGCTGAATAAAGCAGGTTGTCAGGAAAACCAAGTTCCATGGCGATTTTCATACCTTTATGTGCATATTCCAGAGCTTCCTCAGGTTTACCATTTTTTAAAATAACATTAGCAATGTTATTCGAAGCATATACTATACCGGGGCTATTTTCGATTTGTTCCCCAATTTTCAAACTTTTTTTATAATAATCCAAAGCAGAAACCAGATCAGTTTGGTTCTCATAAATAAGTCCAATGTTATTCAAACACACACTTATTCCGAGACTATCAGAAAGATCTTCTCTTATCTTTAAACTTTTGAAAAGATAATTTAAGGCGGCGTTATATTTGCCTTGGCGACGGAAAATAAGTCCAATATTATTATAAGAAACCGCGATGCCGGGTTGGTCATTTATTTCTTCTTTAATTTTCAAGCTTTTGATCTGATATTTCATAGCATTATCTATATCACCCTGAGCCTTATATAAGCTACCAATATTACCTAATGAATTAGCCACACCATACTTATTTCCAGCTTTTTCACGTAAAGCCAGTGCTTGATGATAATGATCCAATGCCTTTACCACATCACCTTGCTGTTCATATAGAGTCCCGATATCATTTAAGATTGTAGCAATCCCTTTTTGATCTTTAAATTCTTTACGCAATGTCAAACTTTTGTTAGAATATTCGATGGCCTTCAAGTACTTGCCAAGGTCTCTATATATAAGAGCAATGTTATTATAATTAAGACCTGCCCCCTCCTTATCACCGATCTCCTCCTGAATTTTTAAACTCTTGAGATAATTTTCCAGGCCGAGGGCCTTATTCCCTTGGTTATAATAATTAACACCAATGTTGGTGATTGCGGAAGCCAAATGTTTTAAATAAAAGACTTTAAGAGCGCCGGTTGAAACCTTACTATTTTTTTCGGCTAATTTAAGAAGCTGTTCGTTGTAAACAGTCCAAATTCTAGCATCAGACTCAGCCTCAACCATCGCATTTAGTATATTACACCTTGTACTATCATGCTTTGCATTTTTAAGTGCAAGTTTTAAAGAATCAATATTCTGCCCATAAAAAGGTGAGGTAATCAAAATAAAAATTAATCCAAAAAGAAGGTATTTGATCTTGTAATTCAATTAGCAGTATATTTACTTTACTAAGCTAACAAAACTTTATGAATTAGTAAATTCATTGGCAGAAGGACTTATTAGACAATAAAAAACCCCCTTTAAATTTTAAAGAGGGTTTAAAAATATTTAAGATCAAAAATTAAAACTCAAATTTATAACCTACACCTTTTATTGTTTTAAAGTAATCGTCGCCAATTTTTTCACGAAGTTTACGAATATGAACATCTATTGTTCTATCTCCAACTACTACTTCATCTCCCCATACAGTGTCAAGAATAAATTCTCTTGTAAATACCTTACCGGGTTTGCTGCTAAGCAAAGAGAACAATTTAAATTCTTTTTTTGGCAGAGCAATTTCCTCGTCGCCTTTAAAAACAACATGTTTTTCTTTATCAATTCTAATATTTCCAAACTCGATAACAGATTCTGATATGGTGTTTGTTTGTAATCTACGTAACAAAGCTTTTACACGACTAATAAAAACACGCGGTTTAATCGGTTTAGTAATATAATCATCGGCACCCACTTCAAAACCTGCAATTTGCGTATAATCTTCGCTGCGGGCAGTTAAAAAGGCAATTAAAACATCTTGTAAATTTTTTTGTTCGCGTAACTCTCTGCAAGTCTCAATGCCATCCATGTCCGGCATCATTACATCAAGTACAATTAGGTGGGGAATTTCTTTTTTTGCGATCTCAACAGCGTCTTTACCATTGTTTGCAGTTAATATGGTATATCCTTCTTTTTTTAAATTATACCCCAAAAACTCAACAATATCAGGCTCGTCATCAACTAAAAGTATTTTAAATTTAGAATTATCCATAGTATTTGATTGTATCTGCCACAAAATTAGGCATTAACCCAGCACCCCAAAGTTAACTAATTATTAAATAAAACACTAAAAATAACATTTAAGTTAAACTTTTGGTAACATCAACTTTAAGTAGGGGTAATTAAAATGTGGTTTTTTTGTGGCGGAAATTAAAGACACTATGCAAAAATTATTTTTCTCTTTTTTGATATTATTAACTGCAAATTTTGCGTTTGCACAAACCGGAAAAATTTCGGGTACAGTATTAGATTCTAAAACCGGCGAAACGCTACCCGGAGCAACTGCTTTAATTGAAGGCACCGGCAAAGGCGTGAGCGCAGATTTTGATGGAAAATTTATGTTAACCGGTGTGCCTGTTGGAAAAGTTACCTTGGTTATTAGTTATATTTCTTATAACACCAAAAAAATTGCCGGTGTAGAGGTAAAAGCCAATGATGTAACTGACATCAGCGTGCTTTTAGATGCATCTACCTCACAAGACTTAACAGAAGTTGAAGTAGTTGTTACATTAAATAAAGAAAATAATACTGCCCTTATTTTGCAGCAAAAAAACAATGCCAGCGTTAGTGATGGAATTTCTTCAGAGACCATTAAAAAAACACCGGATAGAAACACCAGTGATGTAATCAAGCGTATTAGCGGAGCAACCATTCAAGATAATAAATTTGCAATTATTAGAGGGATGAGCGATCGTTATAACGCTGCCTTTATAAATGGAGCGCCATTACCAAGTTCTGAGAGTGATAAAAAGGCTTTCTCTTTTGATATTTTTCCGGCCAACCTTTTAGATAATATCGTGATCTTAAAAACGGCTACACCTGATATGCCCGGTGATTTTGCCGGAGGGGTAATACAAATTAATACCAAAAGTATCCCCGAAAAAAATGCACAAAGCATTTCAATTTCTTCAGGTTATAACCAACAAACTACATTTAAAGATTTTAGAACTTACAAAGGTGGAAAATACGATTGGTTAGGTGTTGATGATGGCACAAGAGCTGAGCCCAAAGGTATTCCTGGAACGCTGGAATTTTCTGCAGATAAGTTAGATCAAATTGAATACGCTAAAAAAGTAAATTATGATTGGAGTTTACAATCAAAAAAAGCCATGCCTAATTTTAATTTACAATATTCATTAGCAAATGTTGGAAAATTATTTAAAAAGGAAGCCGGCAGTGTATTTGCATTAACATATAACAACACCAATAATATATTTGCTACAAATAGAAGAGAGTTTGAAGAGCAAGGGTCAAACTATGATGTATCAAAAGTAAGAGATTATACAGATACTACTTATTCAAATGCGATCTTAGCAAGTGCGTTATGGAATTTGGCTTATAAACTAAACGGGAATAATCAGATAGGCTTTAAAAATTTATTTAGTATAAACTCGGAGGATAGAGTTATTAGTAGACGAGGGTCTCAGGATATTGTAACCCAAACCTGGGAACGATCAAATGTTAGATGGTTTGTGCAAAATCAAATTTATTCTACCCAATTAAATGGTGATCACTATTTTGAACCGGCAAAACTTAAATTTAAATGGGTAGCCGGTTATAGCGATATTAAGAGAGAAACTCCTAATTTAAGAAGGATGACCTATGTAAAAACTTCGGCGCTAGAGGATGATAGTGTTAAATATAATGCGGTTATTGCCACTACAGGCACAGGGGCTCAAAACGCAGGTACAATGGTGTTTAATACCACCAAAGAAAAAATGCAAAGCATTAGATACGATGTGAGTAGAGGTTTTAAGCTTGGCGATAAAACCAAACATGAAATAACACTTGGCGGTAATCATATTTTTAGAGATAGAATTTTTTATGCACGCCTTTTAGGTTATTCGATGTATAGAAAAAATTCTTCTTTAATTGAAAATACAGATCTTAAATTTTTAGACGAAAGTGTGATCTTTGCTCCGGAAAACATTGGGATACAAGATAATCCGGGACCAAGAGATGGTGGATTTAAATTATCTGAAGCCACTACAGAAAAAGATAATTACGCGGCATCTTCTATGTTAAATGCAGGATACATTACTTTAGATTCGAGATTATTTGACAAGTTAAGATTTATTTATGGTGCCAGGGTTGAATCTTACCGTCAACGACTTTCCGTAACGCTTTTTGGTGAAGAAAAGATATCAGATACAACAGTTGTAGACATTTTACCATCTATAAATGCAGTTTACAGTCTTACCGAAAAAACAAATATTCGTCTTTCTTTTTATCAAACAGTATCACGACCGGAGTTTAGGGAGTTAGCAGCATTTAACTTTTTAGATTTTAATACTACGTTTAATATATCCGGTAACCCTTCGTTAACACGAGCCAAAATTGATAATTATGATGCGCGTTTTGAATGGTATCCTGGTGCAGGACAAGTTATTTCGGTTTCGGGATTTTACAAAAAAATAACCAATGCTGTTGAGCAGGCTGTAGATGCATCCGCACAAATTAAAGCTTTAACTTTTGTGAATGTTGCTTTGGTAGAAAATATCGGTGTTGAATTTGAATACCGATTTAAACTAAGTACACTTTTTAATAACGATTCTTCAAAGTTTTTATCTAAAACAACTTTGTTTAGCAATTTCGCTTACATTAAATCAGAAGTTGATGTTAGTAAAATAATAGATGCTGAACCCCGTCCTTTACAAGGGCAATCTCCATATATTGTGAATGCCGGTATACAGTATTTAGACAATGATAAAGATTGGGGTGTAAGTTTATCCTACAATGTTATTGGACGAAGGATTGTGATCGTTGGATCAACAGCTGAGCCAAGCTATTGGGAAACTCCACGTCATGTGTTAGATTTTCAATTAGCAAAAACATTTAAAGAAAAATTTGAAGTGAAATTTAATGTACGAGATATTTTTGCTCAAAATCAGATCTGGTATCAAGACATTAATAAAAACGGAAAATTGGATAAAAACTCTGAGCAGGAAAGTAAAAACATTTCGCACAGTAATAATTTTGATAATGTAATGGCTAATACTCAATTATCGCCTACGTTTTCATTTTCGTTCTTATTTAAGTTTTAAAATAAGTTTACTTAAATACAATGTTAAGGCTGCGTTAATCGCAGCCTTTTTCGTTAACCTTTAATTAACGTAATTGTAAGTCATTGGTAAAATTGAATTAACAACAAACAAAGATTGACCTGATAAATTTGTGGCGAAATAATTGTGAACTATAATTAATCAATTAAATAAAAAACAAAACATGAAAAAAATTTATTTATCAGCAGCTGCAGTTTTAGCCTGCACATTAATGAGCGCTCAGACTCCATTCTGGCAAGCAACATCTTATAAGGGTGCTTTCCCTATTACAGATAATACACCTGCAACAGATTGGACTTCTGGTTGGGCAAATTTTGACCCTGAAAACGCTGTTTATCCTGCAACTACTTCTACTTTAACAGGAGATGTTACATCTAGTCAAACTTTAACAGGAGTTGTTTTTTTAGATGGATTTGTTCACGTAAAAAATAATGCAACATTAACAATTAATCCGGGTACAATTATTAGAGGAAAAAATGATCCTGTTACTCCAGGTGTTTTGGTAATCACCCGTGGAGCAAAAATTATGGCGCAAGGTACAGCTTCACAGCCAATTATTTTTACATCAAACGAAACTGTTGCTTCAGGTCGTGGTCCTGGTGATTGGGGTGGATTAGTTCTTTGTGGTAATGGTATCATTAACACAGGTGGTATTTCTCAGAATCCTAACGTTAGTAAAATTGAAGGATTTGTAACAAATAGTCCTGATAGATATTATGGTGGAACAAACAATGCTGATAATTCAGGCGTTCTTTCTTATGTTAGAATTGAATTTGCAGGTGTTGCTTTAGATCCATTAGTTCAAAATTCAGAAATAAATGGATTAACATTAGGCGGAGTTGGTTCTGGAACAAAAATGGATCATATTCAAGTTTCTTTTTCAGGCGATGACTCTTTTGAGTGGTACGGTGGAGCAGTTGATTCAAAATATTTAATTGCATACAGAGGTACTGATGATGATTTTGATTGCGATTTTGGATTTCAAGGACGTGTTCAATTTGGTTTAGGTGTAAAAGATCCTAACATCTCTGACGTTGCTATTTCAAACGGTGAGTCTAACGGTTTTGAAGTTGACAACAATGGTACTGCACCATACTTGGTTTTACCTTTAACTAAGCCGGTGTTTTCAAACATGACAATGGTTGGTGCAAAACGCGATGGAACAGGTGTTATTCCTGGTGGAGATAAGCACGAAGCTGCTATGCACCTTCGTCGTAATACTGGTATCAGAATTTTAAATTCATTATTTTTAGGTTTTGAAAAAGGATGGAGACTTCAACAAGCAGTTACAAAAGATAATTTTGATGCGCCTGCAACTGCAGATTCAGTAGGTGTTGTTTCTAGATGTCATATTACTCCAGATATCGCTTTAACTTATGTTATTGATGGAACAACAATTCCAATTTCATGGTACCACAATTACAGTACCACAAATTCAAATGATACAGTTACAACTGTAGCTCAAATTGATTTTGTAAATGGTTTTCCAACTTCACTTGCTACAACTCCTGACTTTCGTTTAAAAGCTACTTCTATTGCAGCAGTTTCTGCTGGTGCAGCATTTACTCACCCGGTTTTTGGTGGTACTTTTGTAGGAGTTAAAAATGTAACAAATTTCTCTGATAAGATCGTTAGTGTTTACCCAAATCCTGCATCTGATGTTGCTACTTTAGTTATTGATGCTGTAAATGCTTCAGTATTAAATGTTAACATTTATGATATTAGCGGTAAATTAGTAAGTTCACCAGTTGTTGATCAAAATTTAGTTAATGGCGAAAATACTTTCACCATCAATACTTCAAATTTAAACAATGGTGTTTACTTTGTAACATTAAACACTGTTAACGGTAAAGAAACTGTTAAATTAGTGGTTGCTAAATAATATTAAAATCAAATAATTAAAAACGCCCGCTATATTAGCGGGCGTTTTTAATTTAACTATGACTCAAAGAAAAACAACAATTGCATTAAAAAAAATCGAATCTAATTTTAATAAAGGATATATTTTAGAATCGTTGCTGCAAAATTATCACCTAAATGTTGATCTTCTCAAACTTATCTGCACTAAATCTGAAGTTAAGGGTTTTGATGCCGATAAAAAACTAAAAAGTATTGTTAATGAGCTTGCTAAAGAAATTGATGAGAATCAAAAGCTAAAAACGATCATCAGTAAAAAAAATCTTAAAATAGTAAAAGTTTGGGTTGGTAAAATGGATGTTTTTTTTAAAACATTAAAACATAAATATCCTACAAACTGTAAAACGTTGTTCCTCGAAACTCAAAAAGTTTCCGGTGTTTTAAATATTTCTGCGCACAAAATATTTGGCGCAACTACAAAATAATTTCATCTAAACAATTACCTAACTAAGCTAAATTAACTTTAGGGTAATTATAGCTTTGCTTTCGACTTATCTCGGTTGTGTTACTTTGTATCACACTTTTATGACAGCAGAGCTATTTATTAACGAGAATCCATCTCATGAGGTTTCAAAAGCCTTTCAGGTTCTTCAAAAAAAGAACAAAGACATGCTTGACGGCCTGTATTACGCATCCTTTGTACAGCAAGGTCTTATGCCGCAAGAAAGGCATTTTAAAAAAAACAACAATGATTATTTCGTTTTTTATGATCCACTGCAAATAATTGGCGGCGACTTTTTTTGGTTAGGTAAAAAAGACGGCTGGAGTTATTATGCAGTTGGGGATTGCACAGGGCATGGTGTTGGTGGCGCAATGCTTTCAACATTGGCCATTGGGTTTTTAAACTACTTGGTTTATTCTAAGGATTACTCAGAACTAGGAGATATATTAAGCGAGATAGACAAAAAATGGATAGAAACTTTTAAAAGACATGAAGATGATAATGAATTAAACAACGATTGGGTTGAGATTTCATTAATTGCTTTTAATTCTATAACTCGTGATTTTCAATTTGCAGGAGCTAATTCAAATATTTTAATTACCGGTAATGATTTTGAGCCAATTAACCTTAGCGGTGATAGTTTTCCAATAGGGGGTTGGCAAATAGAAGCCAACAGGAATTTTACAACTAAGTATTGTAAATTTGAAAGTAGTATAAAAGTTTATTTATATAGTGATGGATTTCATGACCAGTTTGGTGGCGCCCAAAATAAAAAATACGGGAGCAGAAATTTTAAAAAATATTTAGCCTCAATTTGCAATTTGCCAATGCGGTATCAATATTCTCATATTAAAGAGCATTTTTTAGATTGGAAGGGTATTAATGAGCAAACCGATGATGTTTGCCTGCTGGGAATTGAATTTAATTAATATTAAATTAACTTTTGCTTGGCTCTGAGTTAAACTTAATAACCAAACTTTACATTTCAGGTTATGAGTAATAATTCTTATTCTATAGTGTTTTTTGATAATTTGATCAGCAAGATGTTTAAAACCATTGATCTGATAAAAAACACCTACCCGAATGTTTTTATTTTTAATCAGGAAAAGGAATTCTTTGATTTTATTGAAAACGAGAAATGTGATATAATTTTTTTGAATTTAGATCTTTTGCCAAATGACGCTATTTTGATTACGAAAGAGATCAATTTACGAAAATTGGATTCTAAGCCGTTTATCATTATTTATTCTAATAAGCAAGATGATTTTGCACAGGAATTTGCTTTTAATTCGGGCGCAGATTCCTTTATAAACTTTCATGAAAAACCTGGAGTAATGATTTTGTTTTTGAAAAATTTATTAAAAAGAAGAATAAAATTAATAAGTACTTCAAAAAAAGAAATTGTATTGGATGATGAACAGTTGTTGATTTTTAACAAAGGAATCCCTATTCAACTACCGCGTAAAGAATTTAAAGTATTTGAGTTGTTATACAATACCCCGGACAAATTTTTTAGTAAAACCGAAATTGCCGGTTTAATTTGGTTAGATGAAAGTGTTGCCAATAAGCGGACGATAGATGTGCACATTTATAACATCCGTCAGTTTTTTGGTAAGCGCATTATTCAATCACAAAAGGGTAAAGGCTATCGTATAAACAAAAAAGTAATTGGGTAGGCCTCATCTTTCGATTTGTTTGTAATTAGTTAATCTAATTACTGATCTTATTATAGACTACTAATTTCAAGTCAAAATAATCCCTAGGTTGCCTTGTTAAACCGGATTTGTTGTATTTAAAAAAAAGAGTAAATTTGATATAACAAACTAAAACCAAAACACATGAAAATTAAAACATTACTATCTGCAGCATTTTTGTTAGTTACAACTATTGCTAGCGCATTTACAATTGATTATTATAATAAAGATTCACAAAAGTACACCATGGAAGTAAAGTCCAATGGGTCAACTCAAAAAGTTGAATTTTCTGCATCAACTACCGGTGCTACGTCTATTCAAACCAGTGCTTCGGAAGTTGAAATTAAAACAGCTTGCGGTTGGGTAAAAGTAAAAAACGGCGCAAAAATTTCCATTAAAGATGGTTGTATTAAAATTGAATAAATAAACTATTTAAAAAAAAAGCCATTCTCAATTTGAGAATGGCTTTTTTGTTTTAAATTTTTGATCGATCATTAATTTCCTTCACTGTATTTTTTAAAGTTGTTTAATATGGCTTGCCATCCGCCCTGCTGTAATTCAATCGAATTTTCACTTTCGGCTTCAAAGGTTTCTATTACTTTTGTTGTGTTGCCTTCGTTTATAAAGCTAATTTTTGCTTTTCTACCATCACCCATGGTATAGGCTATCAGTTCGTTTTCTTTTATTTCATCGTACACGCCCCAAAAATCAAAACCAAAACTACCGTCTTTAGCTTCCATTCTAGATGAAAATTTTCCACCTGCTCGCAAGTCGTTTTCTGCTTTTGGTGCGTGCCAATCCTCACTTGCAAAATTCCATTGTGTGATATGTTCGGGTAACGTCCAAAATTGCCATACTTTTTTTAATGGCACGTTTACTGTTGCGCTAACAGTAATTTCTGTTTTTTCTTTTTCGCTCATTTGATTTTTATTTTTCTGAATTTTGTTTCACTCTGTATTTTACAATTTTTGTTATTAGATCAAGAGGAAGTTTTTCATCTAAAGGAAATTGAACCGCACCTTTTGATCCTTTATAAACCGATAATTCTTTTTTAAATGCTGTAATGCCTTGTGGCGTTGGGTAAAAGCCAATGTGGTTTTTATAAGCTGCAAAATAAACCAATGGCCCATTGTATTTATAGGCGGGCATTTGGTAACTAATTATTTCTTCTGCATCTGGCGCTGCTTTTTTAATGACTGCTCTAAGTTGGTTTAATAAGGCTTGCGTAGCTTTAGGAAAATCCTCAATGTACTCACTAACTTTATTCGGTTTAGTAGTATTCATATTTGATCCTGTTTTTTGCTTTATAGCCAATGCAATTTAACAACGTAGTTATTTAAAATATAAATTTAAAGATAAAAACTACTTTGTATTTTGCAAAATGAAGAAACAGTGAGTGATTTTCTAAGGAATAGTAGAAGGGAATGTACAATAAATGCAATTTACCTTAAGTTGAATGCACCTAAGCGAGTATAAGCGCAGTGATTGTTCTCGAAAATAGCTATCATATTTTTTGAATTAAATAATTAGGATTTTTCGCTATAACTTTAAATCGTTTGTCTTTCTTTATCTGCGCAATCATCTTAGCGCTTCCAAAATTTTGACCGTCAGCAGAATCATCTAATAAGACAAAGCCATTCGGTAATAGATGAGAAGCAATGTTGTTGAAGTCCTTCCAGGCTACCTCATATGAATGACCACCGTCAAGGTAAGCAAAACTGAAATGTCCTCCTAAGGATACAGTGCGACCGAATATATCTACTTCACTTTTATTTTCATTCCAGCTGTCAAAAAACGAATTAGAATATTGGTGAAATGAAAAGGGCAAGTTTTGCGGACTAAGAAATCTTATTGAATTAATGAATGCATTTTTCATATACACCGAATATTCAGATCTTAGGATGTCATCTCTACCATCAATATGACTATGAGTCATTTTTTGCAGATCATCCTTATAACCTTCATATATCCAAGCGTCACATGTAAAGAATGAATTGTTTTTGTGATGCTTACGCATTAGATGTATGATCAAATTTGCTGATAATCCACCGTATGATCCTATCTCCAAGACGTTTCCTTCTGTTGGCATATTTTTAATGGCAAAATCTATTAGACCAATATTGCCTTCATTTAGCATGCCTTCGCCAATTACAAGTGAACGAATACGTTTTATAAAATCGTCAGATTCGACATTATTGTTTTTAAATATACCTGATAGTTTATCCCACATCTTGTATTGTTTTTTTGCAATTTGTTTAACCGGCTAATACCCGTCTTAAACGACGTTTTTGCTTTTTAAATATACTGAAATTATCATAAGGAATCAAAGAATGCAATTAAGGAATACCGATCTTATTTCTCGCTTGTATTATATTTAAGTAATGGTGTGTTGACTATAGTGTACTATTTTTTTAATTTTTGTACAAAAAAAATCCCTGCCTTTTGAGCAGGGATTAGTTTGTGATGCAAAATAATTATTCGTTTAAGAACTCTTCAAATTGTGCCCAAACACCTTTTATTTCCGGTTTTGTTGGGTCGCCTTCAAAAACTATTTTTGCCTCCTTGGTATATTTTAGTTTTACGGTTCCTTCAGCAAGCAGATCGCCATTCTCGCCATCTCTGTGTGCGTAAAATCTTACAGTGATCTGATATGTTTGATCTACTTTAAATTTATCTTTATTGCTGTAAAGTAATTGCATACAGGCATAATCCTGCACATAGGCACGTTGATAAGCGTTATACTCACGAATAGATCTTGTAGATGATTGACGGTATTCCACATCTTTTGTTTCGATTATTTTTACCATGTTACTCCACGCTGCAGATTTTTTTCTTTGTGTTTCTCTGTTTACTTTTTGGCCATTCATTTCGTACTCAATGTTTATTTGTTGACCCGGGTGACTCATTTTTGGCGGAGTTTTAAAAAATGCCATAAACATCATATTACCAGCCATATCTAATTCCGGTTTAAAATCTGCACCACTAACTGCGATCTTATCAGGATATCCTTGTTTTTGTAAATGATACCATTGATTTGCAAATACTACTTTTTGTAAATTCTTTGCATAAACTTCATTCTTCATCCATTCTGCATTTTCCTTTTCTATTTTCTCTGTATTAAGCGATGCAATGATCATATCTACTTTTGCTTTTGCAGTTTCTAGATCGTAGGTTGAAAATTTTGCCTGATCTTTTGCATATACATCTTTTACAATTCTTTTTGCTTCAAGTGGGGCAGGTCCACCGTTAGAACTGTATTCTGTTTGTGAGATCTGTGCAAAAACTCCCGGTTCAAGTTCAATTAATTCTACATAGCCAGCAGCTGTGGCATTAACCCATGCGTAAAAAAGCTTTACTTTATTTTTACTGTAATAATTTTCTTTTAAGCTTAATTTAAGTTGCGGCTCTGTACTTTTTTTCTTCTCAAAATAATATAATTCATTTACGATTTTACCATCTGCCTCTTTAACAAATTTAAATCCGTATGATTTTTTATCACTGGAGCCAAAGTATTGCCCCGTAACTCCCATTTCATCAGTTTCCTGATTAAAGCTTTCAAAATTTCCGGAACCTGAGCCGCCACCGCTACTCATTTTATCTTTAAGTTTTCCGAATTGTGCGTTAGCACTAAAGCCGAATAAACCTAGCGCTGCAATCGTTACAATGATCTTTATTTTTTTCATATTGTTTTTTTGTTTTTTTGTCTTTGTATATTTATTTAATTAAGTTTCCGTTTTTACCCGAAGTGCCATTAGGACCACTGAAATAAGTGGATGTTTTTGGTTTGCCGCCTACACCACCTTTACCACCATAACTGCTAGTGGCAATTTTTAAAGAGGAGGCGCCATTGCCCGATAAACTAACATTTCCTCCATTGCCACCATTTCCGCCACTACCTCCGTTACCGGTTTTTTCTTCGCTACCATTACCGCCATTGCCACCGTTGGTATTTATATTTATTGTGTTATTAATATGCAGTTTAGCCTCAGACATAACTCTACCGGAATATGCGTCGGTGATAACTAGCTTGTTAATTTTTTCGCCATTTATAAGCATACCTGTTACAGTAATATTTACACTTTTTCCATCGGCACCATTTGATCCGTTAATGGTATATCCCGAGGTATATGCACGGCCATAAGCACCTGAGTTCCCTTGAAAATTATAATTGATATCGGTTTTATAATTAATAGCCTGACTAAATTTTCCTTTTAATTTTTTGTCGTCAAATTTAGACCATACAGTAATTTCAATTTTATCAGTAGGAATTTTGCGACTATCATCGGCCACTTTAAAATCGCCCCCTGCAAAATCGCCTCCGGCAACTTCTGTTTCAAAATCAGTGTAAGGTGTTAAACCTCCAAGATTTTTTGTTTTAAGTATTTTACCATTATCTAAAACAAATTCAACGCCAATTCCAATTATGGTTAACAAACCAATTTCGGCAGGTTTATTTACCGGAATTATATTAATTGATTTTATGTTTTTTCCTTTTAGTGTGTTTTCTTCTGCCAACTTCTCTGCTATAGCATTATTATCTTCTATTCGTTGATTGCGAGCAGTAGTTTGAAGTTCTTTAATTGTATTTCTATAATTATCAATTATGCTTTTTTCGTCGGCATAATTTTTGATCTTTGATTCAGAAAAAATATATTTTATACTAGCACCAGTTTTTACACTCCAGGTGTAATAGTAGATTTTTTTATCAATAGCGCTTACAACGGGCTCTAAAGTTGATGATTTATAATATGCAGGAAATGCGAGTAGATCAGCTTCGTATTTTTCTTCAATAATACCGGCTCTGTTTACTACTATTTCTTTAAACTTATCACCTTCTTTATTAAAGGCAATAGGCCATTGTTTTGAAGCTAATTCAAATTTAAAATTACTTCCACTTTCAACTACTTTATATACCGTAAAATTGCCGGATGTTAATTTTGCAAGTTCAGTATTTTGGTTTTCCTGAGACTTTGCGCTGAAAATCGTTGCTGTAAATAATAAAAATGATGCTAAATATTTCATATCATACACACTTTATTTGAAGTGCGATACAAACATAAAACTTTAGAAAGGAGGAAATAAAGTTTCTTCAGCAACAGCCAAAATACTTTAGGAATGGATCAAAAAAAAGAACCCATCTAAGTGACGGGTTCTTTTAATTTAAGATAAGAAAAAATTAATTTTTGACCACCTTATTGATTTTCGAATAACCATCAATAGTTGTTTTGATGAAATAAATACCCGGGACTTGGTTTTCTATATTAATAATATGCTCTCCCGAATTTACATTTTGATGGTAAATGTTACGACCTAAAATATCAGTAATTAAAATCTCTGCATCCTGAAATATTGAAATTGTAAATTGACCGTTGTTAGGGTTTGGATAAATAGTTATTTCCAATAATTTATTTTCAATCACATTTTGAATATTAGTACAAAGGTTTACTAAAACACTGCTGGTAGTAACACCCACACAACCAACCGAATTTGTTCCGGTTACTGTATACAATGTGGAAACCGTTGGCGTTACCACGAAGTTGCCACCAGTAACGGTAAAGCTAATTGCATTACCACCCGGTATTATATTAAATGGTTGGCCAGCACAAATAGTGCCACTGCTTGCAGTAATTGTTGGAACGGTGTTTAGCAATACACTAGCTGTATTTGTGCCGCTATTTGCAGTAGCTAGGTCCATTTTACCATCATTATTAAAGTCGGCAGATGCGACTGTCCATGGAGTGGCCCCGACTGTATAATTAACTCCGGTAACAAAGGTGCCTGTTCCTGAACCCATAAAAACAGAAACAACACTTGAAGAAGTTTTTGATAAAGCTAGATCTGCTTTACCATCGTTATTAAAATCTTGTGAAATAATTGATTTTGGTCCGCCTGTACTTGCTGAAGCAATATTAGTAGCAGGAGAAAAGGTTCCGGTATTAGACCCTAAGAAAATGGAGATTCCGCCACCCGCGCCACTAACGGCAGCAGCTATATCTGTTTTTCCATCGTTATTAAAATCGCCAGAAGTTAAGCCAAGCGGTTGTGCGCCGGCGACAGAATAAACTACAGCTGGAGAAAAGGTACCAGTGCCGGAACCCATATATACATGCATGTTATTTGAAGTAACTGAAACTATTGCCAAATCAACGTTTGCATCGGCATTAAAATAACCTGAAATAATTCCTTGTGGACCCGAACCTCCAGCATAATTAACTGCAGGAGCAAAAGTTCCAGTACTTGAACCAATTAAAATAGACATGTTATTTGAACTTTGGTTTGCAACTGCTATATCTGCATTACCATCACCATTAAAATCTGCCGAACAAACAGAACGAGGAAAAGTACCAACCGAATAATTAACCGCCGCAGAAAAAGTTCCGGTTCCTGAACCCATTAACACAGATATATTATTTGAATTAAAATTTCCTACGACTAAATCAATGTTACTATCGCTGTTTATATATGCATATGTTATTGATGCCGGACTAGTTCCTACTCCAAAATTTGCCGGAACACCAAAAGTGCCGGTTGCCGAACCTAATCGAATGGATACATTGTTAGAACCACCATTTGCCACTGCCAAATCTTTATTTCCGTCGCCATTAAAATCGGCCGACACAACGGCATACGCATTTACACCGGTAGTATAATCAACTTTAGCGCTGAAACAAGGAGGTGTTTGTGCGTTCGAAATTGATATTGTAAACAAGGTAATAATATTAAGTACAATTTTTTTCATGGTTTTATTTTTGAATAAAACTATAAAAAATGAACTTTTGATGATTTTTTTCTTCAGCAACAGCCAAAATACTTCAGCAATGGACAATTTTTAAGCTGAAATTGCTGTTTCGAAATCTGTTTTTTTGTACTTAGATAGTTTTGCGAGTACATTGCCACTTAACTGAATAGTTAGATCTGATTTAGAGTACTGCTGTAAAAATTCTTTATTTATTAACCAGGATTTATGCACCCGAATAAATTGCGGAAGGCTTTCAAGCAGCGTTTCAAAATGCTTTAAATTTTTACTAACGGTATATTTTTTATCCGGTGTATAAATAAGGCAGTAAGATTCTTGAGCTTCAATAGCAATAATATTTTTTACAGAAATAATATTTTGCTGACCCTTATCGCTAATAATAATATTTTTAATTTGTTTAGTCTCCAGCGTATCGTTAAGTAAACTTAAGCGCTCAGACTGTTGCAACATATTGCGATGGTTTTTAACTTTTTCAATACTAAACTTTAAACGGCCTATATCTACAGGTTTTAACAAATAGTCAATAGCCGAAACCTCAAAGGCTTTAATAGCGTATTGATCATAGGCTGTAACAAAAATAATTTGGAAATCGATTTCAGTAAAAAACTTAACTATTTCAAAGCCGGAATAATTAGGCATTTCAATATCTAAAAAAACAAGATCTGGTTGATGCTCTTTAATTGCCGCAACTGCTTCCGGAATGTTTTCGCATTTGGTCAATAATTCTACATCAGGGCAAAATCGCTGAAGCAAATTTTGCAGTACATCCCTTGCACTTTCTTCATCATCAACCAATATGGCTTTTAGTTTACTCATTATCTGTAAAAATATAAAGCCTATTCAAAAAAAGTATGGATGTTTTAGCAATCATCTGTTTTACTTTAGCAATGGATCAAAATTTACGTTTTATGGGAATACTTAATGTAACTATTGTTCCTGCGGGCAAATTGTTTTCAAATAGATCTTCGTAGGCATAACCAAATTCGCCATCAAAAACATGACTTAAAATTTCTAATCGCTTGCCGGTGGCTTTTCCCGAAAAAGACTCATGTTCCTTATTTTGCCTTTGTTTTATTGCTTTTGCTTTATCTCGGCCAACCCCGTTATCTTCAATCCTGCATATCAACATTTCTTTTAATTCAAAGGTTACTTTTAGTTTCTTTTCTCCCTCTTTATGGAGTAAACCATGAGCCAATGAGTTTTCAATAAATGGTTGAATTAGCATGGGTGGGATCATTATATCCTCTACGCTATCAATTTTTATTTCAAAGCTAAAATTCTTTTTAAATCGCAATTTCTCTAAAGATAAATAAAGTTCAAGTAATTTTATTTCCTGATCAAAGTCAATAAAATCTTTTTCAGAATAACTAAGGGTTCTTCTAACTAAATCAGAAAATGTAGTTATGTAAGAATAAGAGTTTTCTATATCTCCTTTTAAAACCAGATCTTGAATTGAATTTAGAGAGTTGAAAATAAAATGTGGGTTCATTTGTGATTGAATAGCTGCAAGTTTAGAAGCGTTTAACTCGTTTATTTGTAATAATTTTTTTTGCTGAATTTGTAATTGCCACCTGTAAATAATTATAATTAGTGCCAAAATCACAACACTCAATAAAAAGATAAACCACCATCTTGCATAAATTGGATGTGCAATAACAAATGAATATTTTACAACATCACTAAACAGTCCTTGGTTTTCGGCCTTGACCATATATGTATATTCGCCTGGGGAAAGAGCGTTATAGGTTACTTGATTTACATCAAACTTATTAATTGTCCAGGTGGTATCATAACCAATTAATTTAAAGTGATAATTTATAGATTCTCTATTTCTTAAAACCGGCGAAGAAAAAATAAATTGCAATTTACGTTGATTGCTGTTAAAATTACCCGATTCATTTGGTGTTTTAGATTCATCGTTGATCAATATTTTATCAAAACGAACAGTTGGAATTTGGGAGTTTGTTTTTAAATAGTTTAGGTTAATTTGTTGTACACCTCCCGAATGACTAACCCAAAGCTGCTCGTTTTGCATTTTAAAGTCAATTACTTTTTGTGTCGAAAATCCAAACGTTGATGAAATAGATCGTAACAATTTACCTTCCATGTTAAATTGAAAAAATCCGTTTATTGAACTGGCAATTATAGTATTGTTAAATACAATAATTTTTTTTAATGGTTCTATTTTACCATTTATTTGGGGGTCTATTCTACCAATTACTCCTTTTTTATTAATAATAAGAATGCCGTTTTTTTCAGTACAGGCATATAATTTTTGGCCGTTTTCAAAAATGTGGGTTGGAAAAACATCTTCTTTGTTAAATGTTATTTTTTTAGCAACTTGATTTGAATCGATTACAAATAAGCCAATTGCGGTTGATACGTATAAAGTGGCATTTATAGAGTCGTACTCTAATGAATAAATACGGTGTTTTAATCCGCTAATTAATTTTGACTGTAAATTATTTTTTGGATCTTTTTGTAATTCAAAAAGCCCAACATTTGTACCTACATAATACTTGTTTTCTGAAATAAGTGCTGCATCTTTAAGCGAGGGGTAAAATATTTTTTTGATCTCACCGGTTTGTATATTGTATTCATGTATACCGCCGTTGTCAAATAAAATTGTATTTCTATTTGGATTACCATAAATGTTTTCGATCGATCGTTTTGCCTTAATATTTAAATTACTAAGTTTTCCGTTTAAATAATTCCAAAGGTTTCCTTTAGATGTTCCCAGAATTAGACCATGATTTTTATTTGAATATAATGCTGTTACAGGATCATCGCGAAAGGAATTAATAACACCGGGCACTTTTAGATCGGGAATTACCAGTATACCTTTATCAAAAGTGCTAAGTAAAATATTTCCTTCTTTATCTTTGTATACATCTGAAATAAAATAATCTTCGAAGAAAAATTGGTTTTTATTTTCTTTGTTTTCGAAAAGCGCTACGCCTGGCAGTGTTCCTGCGATCCAAACTTCATTTCCGGTTACATAAATTCTTTTAAAAGTGTTACCTGTAAATAATTTATTTTCTGAAGCCGGTTTTAGTTCAATAGTAACTGGATCGTAATTATACAGCTTCTGGTTTTGAATATCTAGTGCGTAAGTGGTTTTACCCGAACCGAATATTTTTAATATTGCTGTTGGGTCAAACAGCTCACTGTTTATTTTTAGTTTGTGTTTTGAAAATTTACCTTTTGAATAAACTAAAATGGTGTCGCAGCCACCTATATGGAAGTGAATTGATCGGTTTGGTGCAGTGAAGGAAGGGGAGAGGTAATGTTTTAGATTTGTTTGCCTAACAACCACAATTCCCTTTTTATTAATAATAAGTATTTTACGCGCGCCAACAACTAAATTATCGTCATCTGCAATTGATAAACTATTATCAGAGCTAGCCTCATCATCAGTTAATTCATAAAATAAACTACATGCATTATTTTTAATTTCGAATATTTGATTATTTAGGTTGTGGCAGTATATTGTACCTTCATTATTAATTACAAAATTAAAAACAGAGCTGCTTTTTGTTTTTGCGCAATCTAATTTTTTATAGCTATAAAAATTGTAAAAGTAGATGCCTTCATTTGTAGCAAAATAGTAATTTAAATTTTTATCTTGTATAACATCATAAATTTGTGTGCCTCTAAATTGTTCCTCCCCAAGCATAAAATAGGAAGGTTGTTGCGCGTTACTTGTATAGTAAGCAAGGAAAATAATTGCAAACAGCCTTTTGAAAAAAGTTAGTTTATTTAGCAAATATTTATGATCTGTTTTTTGAATACGCTTTGGTTTTATTGTAATTGACCTATAATTCTGTTGGATTCATTCAGTTGGTTTTAAAGTTACTAAACTTTTTAGCTTTATCAATATCTAGTTGTGTATTAGATGAAATTCGCGCACAAATTAATGGAGAGTATTTAATCAGTAACTTTTATTTTCCATTTATTTTTTAGATCATATTTTTTTTTGCTTATGCCTATTAACACCGGAGGTAATGTAATAACAATAATTGCTAATTGTATTACGGTCATTCTATCTGCCGCAGCTCTTCCTTTTGTCACAAACACAAGCGGCGTAAAAAAAACACTGCCAACTGTTAAAGCGCCAATAGCCGCAAATGGCATCACCCACTGTCTTTTATTATAACGGTATGTTTTTAAATAGTTTATTTCTTGAATTGGGATCATAATGGTGTCGTTAACCCAATTAAATGGATTAGTATTTGTGCCATTATGTTTTAAGTTGTTTTCTATAATTTTTATTTCTGTTTTGCTACAACTTATTATTTTGGAGTGATAGTAATTGTTATTTGTTTTAATTTCAAATTTTTCGGAGAGATTTTGTGGTTTTATCTTGGTTGAATCGTATTTGTGAACTAAAACTAAGTTGTTTTGTGCAAACAGCGTTGCGCTAATAAGTAATAGAAAAATATGAATTCCTGAATTTTTCATTTTTATTTTCAAGTAGTCGGATCTAATCGATGAGGTAAGTAAATCCTACAAATTTTTATAATTGTTTTTAAATATATGAATTTATATTACTGCGCATTTCCAATTAATTAAAAATTACAGATTTAATAAATTCTATAAATAAAAAAAGCCACCCATTCAATTAAGAATGAGCAGCCTCATTTAAACAATATCTCTTTAACAATTACCCGGCCATTTAGTTATACCAAATGTGATGTAAGAAAACCGAAAAGTCTCAAATTTCAATATTCACTTCTTACATCAGGGCTAAGCTTATTCTGCTGGTGCAGCTTCGGCAGCTAATGCAGCTTTAATTTTATTTTCGATCTCTTCTGCTAGATCAGGGTTTTCGGCAAACAATGCTTTAACCGCATCGCGACCTTGTCCTAATTTTGTGTCCTCATAACTAAACCATGATCCTGCTTTTTTGATGATATTTTTTTCTACACCAATATCAATGATCTCTCCAACTTTACTAATGCCTTCTCCAAAAATGATATCAAATTCTGCCATACGGAACGGCGGCGCTAATTTATTTTTGATCACCTTAACACGTGCACGATTTCCTGTTACAACGTCACCATCTTTTAACTGACTAATTCTTCTGATATCTAAACGAACCGAAGCGTAAAATTTAAGTGCATTACCGCCGGTTGTTGTTTCAGGATTACCGAACATAATTCCAATTTTTTCACGTAACTGATTAATAAATATACAGCAGCATCCTGTTTTATTTATTGTACCTGTTAATTTACGTAAGGCCTGACTCATTAAACGAGCCTGTAAACCCATTCTGCTATCACCCATTTCACCTTCTATTTCGGCTTTTGGTGTAAGGGCAGCAACGGAGTCTACCACCACAAGATCAACTGCACCGCTACGAATTAAATTATCTGCAATTTCTAATGCCTGCTCACCATTATCCGGTTGAGATATTAAAAGACTTCCTGTATCTACTCCTAATTTTTCTGCATAAAAACGATCAAACGCATGCTCTGCATCAATAAAAGCGGCAATACCACCGGCTTTTTGAACACTTGCAATAGCGTGTATGGCTAATGTTGTTTTACCGGATGATTCGGGTCCGTATATTTCTACCACACGACCTTTTGGTAAACCACCAATGCCAAGGGCAATATCTAATCCAAGCGAACCTGTAGAGATTGCTTCAACAGCTTCAATTTTGGTGTCGCCCAATTTCATTATGGTACCTTTACCATAGGTTTTTTCTAATTTGTCTAATGTTAACTGAAGCGCTTTTAATTTTTCAGAGTTTACAGTTTTTTTCTCTGTTGCCTCCATTACTTCATCTGAGTTTTTCTTTGCCATGATATTTCTTATTTATTGATTACGCTTTAAATAAAGTTAGGGTTTGTATTTTCTATCTCCTCAAGCCCTCTGCACTTTTTACCCTAACTTATGCACAAATGTATGTGGTATTTGTAGCAATCTCTTGCTATGATTTGTAGTATTTAATAAAAAAGTTATTTTGACCCGAAAAGCCTTATATTTAATGTATAAAATATAACTATGAATAAACTAATTACTTCAATTTTAACTTTGGGCGTACTATCTTTTACCGCTCAAAACAACTCAAAAATTACAGGTGTTGTTAATATGAAAGAAAAATTGGATGCAAAAAATCGCATCTCTATTGATAAAGATAACGCATCACAAAAAAAAGCTGGATCACATATATCCTCTAATCATTCTATAACCGAAAAAGGTGCAGCGAGTGTTTCAAGTTTTACGAGTTTTTCTAGTTCATCCAATATTTACGGAGTTCTTTCGAGTTACTCAAAACCCTTGCATTATAATGATAATATAAATACTGTTTCGTTCATTCAACGTAAAAGCGCAAGCTATATTGGTAGTCCGAATGATAACACCGGTGTTATTGTAGCAATGATATCAGCTAATTGGGGTTCAACGTGGGATAGCACTTGTATTTATAGCGACGCAACAAATCCGGGTCGTTACCCGCAAGGTGCTGTATATAGTGCTCCGGGCAATACCAATGTCGCTAATGCCTACGTTGTAGGCTCGGGCCCAACTGTTGGCGGAAGCTCATGGACAGGTAATTGGTTTGCGAGCAAACAACTAGGTGCTCCAAGCTCAACGGTTTATAATAATGTTGCAAGTTCTGTGCCTAACGCACAACAATTT
Organism: Bacteroidia bacterium; assembly: GCA_022842625.1. GTDB lineage: Bacteria > Bacteroidota > Bacteroidia > B-17B0 > Aurantibacillaceae > Aurantibacillus. The sequence goes on from JALHPG010000012.1 coordinate 48,743, forward strand.
TTTAGTAGCGCCGGTCCTTTTGGTCCAAATGTTTATTCGAATGCTTTTGCGCAATATGGTTTTAATTCTTCTGATGACGGAAAAGTAAAATCACTAGGTATTTTAACACCCGATCCGGATGCTTCGCCTATCGACAGTAAAGGTGGGGTAATTCAAACCGGAAGTTTTAATGCAGGTGTTTTTACTTGGAAGACAGATTCTTTTGCTCCTCCTGTTGTAATACAGTCTAGCGGTTTATTGCAAATGAATTCGAATGGCATTATGGCTTGGAACGAAGCAGGAACAATCGGTTACGTTGTTTTTATTGGAAGTAAAACAGGGCAAACCCTTTCTAATAAAGGATGGCAGCCAATTGTTTATAAAACTACCAATAGCGGTTTATCTTGGGCCTTAATTCCGGGTATTGATTTTAATACTGCCGCGTATCAGATAATTAAAAAAAGATTGGATGTTGTACCAACAAATTCGGCATTAGCAATTCCTTTCTTTAATCCTTTTGAAGGAATAGATTGTTCTGTAGATGGAAATGATAAATTGCATATTGCCGCTGTTATTGCCAGCACTGCAAGTGAGCACAATGATTCTTTAGCTTACACAAATGAATATTCATCCGAACAATATCTTTGGCCACACGGACCAAATCAACATCCATATTTATATGATTTTGTTGGAGATGGATCATCGGCATGGACTTTTTTAACGATCGATTCTTTATCAAGCGAAGCGCCGGGTAGCGTTTCAGGCTCACCGGGTTTTGCAGAAAATCCGTGGGATGATGATGCAGGAAAAGTAACTTCAGATTCGCGCGTGCAATTAAGTAGATCGCCTGATGGACAATATATTATTTACACCTATGCAGAGTCGGATACTGGCGCAACAACCGGCGGAAAAAAATGGAATACCATTCCTAACGTTAAGGCTAAAATGTGGAGTAGCAATAATGCTTTATATTCTCCTTTAAGTTCTAATAAAATAAATATTACTAAACCTTCGGTTAATCCTAATGCTTCTGTTGTAGGCAAAGCTATGTTCCATTATACTTCACCTACCTCTGGCACAGCGGCTGTAAATGTGGTTGCAACCTCAGGTACAGTTCAGGTTAAATTGCCGTTAACGGTAACCAACAGTAATCCATATGTGCAAGGCACATCCAACACACATTATTATTCTACCGAGAATTTAAATTTTATTTTCGCTCCACCAACAGGAATAAATGAGTTGAAAAAAGATGCAGTTCAATTCTCTTTATATCCAAACCCTGCAAGTCAAACATGTTTTGTTGAATTGGAAGGTGTTACCAATTCAGATCTTGAAATTTCGGTTTTAAATTATTTAGGCCAAGTTGTGAAACAAAAAAATCACAAAGCCCAATATGGTAGTAATAAAATTGAATTGGATCTGAGCAGTATAAAAAGTGGAATTTATTTTGTAAACATTAAAAGTGGAAACAGTACATCGACTAAAAAGTTGATCGTAGAATAACGACCGTTCTCTTTTTGTTTTAAAAGCCTGCCAAAAAAATGGTGGGCTTTTTTATTTTTTAGAATGAAATATCAGAATTCGGAATAATCAGAGTTTAATCCTATTTAAAGGCTCAGGCAATTAAATGTTTTTGATTCACCCTTCGACTCCGCTCAGGGTGACAGTTCCCTTATGCCGTCAGGCTGAGTGGAGTCGAAGCCTTT
>JALHPG010000013.1 GCA_022842625.1 Bacteroidia bacterium
CTGATGTTCAGGTAGGATTCCATCCTTCCTGCAAAACTTGCAGTTGGCAAATCTTCTGCTGTGGCGCTACTGCGAACAGCTACATCCAAATTTTTAATTCCACAATTATCAGAAAGTGTTTGATATGCATCGTTAATAGCATCAATAATTTCGTTTGGAAATACCCCTGAAAAAATTAATGCTCTTGCAGTTTCTCCAATTGCGGTAAGGTTGGCATAATTTTCAGTATCTAATGATAACAATAAATCATTTAATTGTTGTTCGATATTATTGTGTTTACGAAAAAAACGATACGCATCGGCAGATAGGGCAAAACCGTTGGGAATGCCAATGCCTTTAGGGTTAAGTTGGTTGTACATTTCTCCAAGAGAAGCATTTTTGCCACCAACTTTTGCAATATCATTAATACTTATTTGGTTAAAAAATAATATGTGTTTTATGGGTTTCATTTATGTTCGAATTAGTATTATGAAAAATATATTCTTAATTTTTTTTATAATTATACCCATGTCTTTTAAAAAGTGATCATATTAATATTATTCCAACCTCCATGTTCTTTTTTACTGGAAAGTTTATAGCTACTCAAATAATTTGGAGAAATCTGTTGGGATGAATATTTTCATAATTGCGTATTATTTAGATTTTACTATTTTTTTTCGAATTGACAGCAATGGTAATTTTATTTGATTTGCCAGTTCTTCTGTTTTACTGCTAATAAAAATTTTATCGAACCAATCTTTGTCTTCGGGGAACATAACTAATAATTGTGGTTTACTTTTTACTAAATATTTTTTTACCTGCTCAATCATAGTTTTTTCGAGTGTAGCTTTCTGTTCAATCAATTTTATTTTTTTATAACTAAGGGCTTTAATTTTCTTTTCTACGGCCTGCTTCTTATCTTCATTTAAATCATAGCTGTAGTTTAAATTCAATACTTCAATTGTGGCGTTTAATTGTTTTGCAATTGGTATAATATGTTTCAGTTCATTAATAGTATTAGTTAAGTCGGTTGCGTACACAATGGTTTTTATTTTTTTGAAACGATACCTTTGTGGAACGGCAAGAACAGGGATGTTTGATTTTGAAATAACATCGGATGTGTTACTGCCAAATAAAATTCTCTTTAAACCACTTGCGCCGTGGGTTCCCATTATTATTAACTGAGATTTGCTTTTTTGAGCAGCGTCTATAATTTCCTCAATAGGATCGCCGGCTTTAACTAAATGACTACTTGGTACTTTTATATATTTGCCGCTTACTTTTTCAAGTTTCTTTTCGCTGCTCTTTTTTTGAATTGCAATATCCTCAGCAACCACACCGGGTATCATATTATACTTTCCAACCAATGGAGGATAGCTATGCAGCAAAATTATTTTATTGTTTATTGCCTTAGCAAAGTCGTTTGCATATTTTAATGCATTATTTGCATTGGTTGAGAAATCTGTTGGTACAAGAATTGTTTTCATGTTATTTAGTTTTTAATTTTTAAATCAATTTGTTTATGTTTTTGCTTGTTAACATCGTTACTATTCTAATTCCTGTCTGTCCATTGGATCCGGCATAGCCTCATCATTTACCTCATACTTCTCGGCTGCCATTTTATTTTGTTCGGCTAATGTCCAATTATCAGTAGTTGTCGTTTGCAACCAAAGGTTACCTGATTTACGAAAAACCTGAGCAGATAAGCCTAAGTTTTTTGCAAAAGCGTTTTCTATATCACTAACTTTCGTTAATTCATCTATTTTAATCGCATCTAAGAATTCATGTTTTTGCACTGCACCTATTGTTAAATCATTATCCAAAGTGTTTTTCTTAAGAGAACCTTCTCCTGAAGAATGCGCGTTATTATAAAATTCAATTTTCAAATACGGAAAATAGCTTTGAAATTCCTCTTGGATTGATTTTAGTTTTTTGGTTTTATTAATTTGTATTTCCATTTTATAAATCATACTCTGCTTAATTATTTTTAACATGAAATGCCAATAGTGGGATCTTGCTATGAAAAGACAATTCCTTTGTAAGACTCTTGCTAAATAGTTTTTCAATGGGGTTTCTATCCCTTGTAGACAAAGCAATCATGTCTGCCTCCACTGAATCAATAAACAATTCAATTCCTTTTTCAATACTTTCGCTTTTAAAAATACGGTATGATATTTTTGGGTAAGAAGTTACCTTTTTTACCTGTGCCGAAAAAATGTCAATTATTGGAAACTCAGCTTTCTCTTCATCCATATTTTCAACGACATGTAAAATAATAATCTCAGCATCAAAACTTGCAGCGATCATAGATAACTGTTTTACGGCATTTACATCGCTATCTCTAAATTCAGATGCAAAAACAATTTTTTTCAGTGATCTTAGAGAAACTTTTTCAGGAATTACGATCACAGGTATCTGAGAATCTTCAATCACACTGGCGGTGTTACTTCCTAAAACTAATTTTTTAATTGCCCCGGCACCGCGTGTTCCCATAACAATAAAATCGGCTTTGTTATTGAGTGCGGCAGAAACAATAACTTCACTAGACCTTTCGGCAACCCTGATAATATAATCACACTTTATACTATTGGAATCTTGATTTAATTCTGAGCATAGTTTTTCTAATTGAATAGTTGCCTCATCTTTAGCAAGAGATACTCTTTCTTTATATCCTGCAGCTAGTTTATCAGATCCTATTAATGGAGGCTCTGTAATATGCAATAACCGAATATCTGCATTTGTTGCTTGAGCCAATAACATGGCATATTTAGAGGCGATTTTGGCATTAATTGAAAAATCAGTTGGGACAATGAAGTTCATATTTTAGATTTATAGTGATGTAATTTCTTCTTTAAGCTTATCTATTTGTTTTTTATCCAATTTATTTGTTTTATTCTTAGGCTTGAGCAAATTTCCAAAGCTTGTATCAATGAAGCTTTAAAATGTTTGTTTATGTTTGATGCATTTCTCTTAAGATAGTTTGGAAAATTTGAAAACACAATTGCGACATCTTTATTTTTCCCTGCAATAACTTCAAACTCAAACTGTGTATAAAACGCCTGATTTAAACCCGGTGAATTTGAGTTTGGTAGGAAGGGAGCAAGGTGCTTTAATTCAAAATCACGCAAAGTATCCACTTCGTTTTTACGAATTTTCCCATCTAAATAGGCAACAGCAAACAATAAATGCCTTAATTCTTTATATAATTGTTTGAAATATAACTTTGAATTTAAATTCTCGGCTAATGTCATAATTACTTTGTTTACAGTAGTTTTATTGAAGATAATACTGCACATCTAACCCTTAATTGATATAAATCACCTGAGTAGTTGATAATTATCATGTTAGGTCACCCTAATGAAATAATAATAAACATGAATAACTTTGAAAAACTGGATTAGATTGGAAAAGCTGGTGGATATTTGCTCTGTTTATTTCTTTTTTAATTGATTTTAATAAAAAAGTTTAAATTTGTAAAAGCGCCGGAATACCAGATTTTATCGGACTCTAAGCCTTGAATACAACTGATTAACGTGGAATCATTAACCTCCGCATGGGTTACAAAAAAAACGTGAAAAATCAGATATTCGCAATGGTTTTAAGTTTAATCCCGTTAATAAATGCAAGTTTGACGAGATAATTTACCAGTAATAAATTTAGTTCTAATCGTTTTTAATCATTTTAATACATTTTTTTAAATCAAACAAAGTATGTCAATCAATCAAAAACTTTTAGATAGAAATTCCAATCAATGCGAACTTTGTAACGAGCAGGTTGCAACAATAGAGTATACCGTTAGTCCTAAAAACGATGATTCAATTGAAAATCAAGTGGCTATTTGTGAAAAATGTTCGGCTGCCATGGATAATAAAGAGGCTAGTTTTCATTGGCGCTGTTTAGATGGAAGTATCTGGAATCCTGAGCCAAGTGTGCAAGCTTTAAGCTATAGAATATTGTTTGGATTAAAAGAGGAGGGTTGGGCTAATGATCTGATCAATTTAACCGATTATGATGAAAACACCATTCAATGGGCGGTTAGTGCATATGAAAAAGCGCCCTTACACATCGATGCCTTCGGAAATACTTTAGAAGCAGGAGATACAGTAGTGTTGACTAAAGAATTGAATGTAAAAGGAACTAATTTTACAGCGTCTAAAGGTACTGTTGTAAAAAGAATAAAGCTTGTAAATGACAATACCGATCAGATAGAAGGAAAAATAAACGATCAAACAATTGTTATTTTAACCAAGTTCGTAAAAAAGTCGTTGTAGTTTTTAAATTTATTTCAATAGGCTTGATCCTATAGTAACAACAATGCTATAGATCATTTATTGGCTTAAAAATTGGCTGTTGGTTATTTTGTAAAGATCTTTGTTGTTCGCGCATGATAATATACACTGCAACACTAATAACGGAGGCAAAAAAACACCAAACCGAAACAATATAATCTACATAAAATATAGCTGTAATAATATAAGAAATTAATATAGTTGTTCCTAAAAGCCACATCCTTTTTATTCCCGAAAAAATTGAAGGAGCAATGGTGGCAATTATATATAACACTCCACCGTATTTACTTAGTGCTTTTGGGTAATCTTGTTCATAGGAGATATGATAGCCAATTATTTTAGCTTCCACATTAAAAGAGAGTAAACAATATGCTAAGTATAAAGAAACAATAGCGCCAATTCCCACCAAAATTTTTTGAATTAGTTTTCGGCTTTCTTTTTTTTCTAATAATAGTGTGGCTAAAGGTACCGCAAATGGCCAAACAATTTGCGCTATAAATAAAAATACATAAGTGCTAATATTTTGTAGCGGAGCAAATGCATGATTAGAAAGCGCCAGCCACAACAAACCTTCTGTAATTTGTTGAGCACTAAAAATTAACGGAATACTGGCAAAAGCTATCTGTGAGGTGTTTTGTGCTTTTTTTATTGAAGCAACACCCACTACGGAAAGTACAATACCTGCTCCAAAACTTGCACTAGCCGAAAAACACATAACCCTTAGATTTTAAGTTAAAAACAAATATAGTTGACTAGTAAGGTAGGTATTATTTTTTCACGGGTTAATAATTCTACATAAAAGTGACCACAATCACCTAATAGAACAATATTATAACATTTAGGCTACTTTTTATCTAAAGATCTGTGAATGTATTTTTCACTTGGTAACAAACTTGTTTGTATGCGTTTAGCATAGTGAATACTATCTAAAATTTCTTTTTGTTTTTCTTCTATGATACGTTTTTGAAAGCGGGTAGTTTTTAAGGTTTTAAAAATAAATAGTGCAAAAACAAGAACAATCAGTAAGCCAATAACAACCGACCAAATAACAATTTGCTGAAACCGATTTTTTTCATTTGCTATTACTCTTTCTTTTTCTTGTTGTTCTTTGATTACCGCTTCCTTTTTATCGTATACATATTTTAACTGGTTCTTAATTGTTGCTTTGCGATTGCCTTCATTATAAATACTATCCCTGTAAATTACAAATTGCTTTAAATGTTTTAATGCATCATTAAAATTTCCATTTGCTGAATCAATTTTTGACAATGTTTTTTCAGCATTCATAATGTTTTCAGGAAAACCTAATTTCTTGGATATAATTAAGGAACTATCGGCATATAAATAAGCCAAACGATATTTTTTGTTTTTTTCATTTTTTGACACAAGAGAATTGCCGATCTTAAAATAAGATTCTCCTATAAAATTCAAGGAATGAGCTATTCCTTCCATGTCATTAATTTCTTTACGTAATTGCAATGCCCTGCTATAAAAACCTAAGGCCTTCTCGTGATCACCATCTTCAAAGTATATTGGTGCAATGTTGTTCAATGAATGTGCGATAGCGGCCTTTTCACCAACTTCTTCCTGTATTATTAAAGCCATATTAAAATAGTTTAAGGCTTTGATCCTGTCGCCTTTACTTTTTACAATAATTCCAATGTTATCTAAAATGCTGCTAATATTGTGTTTGTCATCTATCTCTTTATATAATTTCAAGCTTTTTTCAAAATAATTTAATGCTTTATTTAGATCTCCTTGACTAAAAAAAATGGTACCTAAATTATTTAAACTACTGGCCATACCATGCTTATCATTAATTGCTTCTTGTATTTGCAGACTTTTACCATAAGTAGTTAAGGCCTTGGTAATATCACCTTGGTTTTGGTAGATGATACCTGCATTCATTAAAGTTGTAGCAATACCAGCTTTGTTATTTATTTCTTCATTTAATTTTATACTTTTCTCAAAATTGTATAGCGCTTTTGATATGTTTCCCTGATTGCCATAGATCAATCCTATGTTGTTTAACGATTCTGCTCCTCCAAATTTATCATTGGTTTGCAATTGAATTTTTAAACTGTTAGAGTAACAATCTAATGCCTTTTGAATATTACCCTCATTTTGGTAATAGTACCCAATATTATTTATTGCATGAGCCTTTTGATTTAAAATGGATCTGATTTGAGTGTCGGATAAACTCTTTGAGCTTTGAATGATCTTATCAGCTAATTTAATTGCGCTTTCAGCATAGAATAGTATTTCCGGGATTTCACATTCCTCACTTAAACTCACTAATAGTTTAAATTTTAAAGTATCATGTTTTGCATTTTTTAGGGTATTTTTTAGGGAGTCTAAAACAGTATTTTGCGATGATAATTCCGCGCTAGCGGTTATCAGTAAAATAAATAACTTTAAGATCTTTGTGTATTTAAAGTATCTTCTCATTTTGATCAACCGTGTTTGTTCAAATTTTTATCTATGTATTTTTCACTTGGTAACAAACTTGTTTGTATGCGTTTAGCATAGTGAATACTATCTAAAATTTCTTTTTGTTTTTCTTCTATGATACGTTTTTGAAAGCGGGTAGTTTTTAAGGTTTTAAAAATAAATAGTGCAAAAACAAGAACAATCAGTAAGCCAATAACAGCCGACCAAATAACAATTTGCTGAAACCGATTTTTTTCTTGCGCTATTAACCTTTCCTTCTCTTGCTTCTCTTTTATTATAGCTTCTTTTTTTTCAAACTCATAGTTCATTTCTGTTCTAATTTGTTTTTTTTGATTTTCGTCACTTGCTATACTGTCTCTTGCTATTATATATTTCTTAAAATGTTCAAAGGCCAATTTTGGCTTTTTAATTGAGTCGTATAAATTACTTAGATCAAGATTAATTGCTTCGATCCCTCTCATATGTCCAATACTATCCGAATACATAAGGGCTTTTTTTAAGGCAATTTCAGCTTCTTTATATTTGCCAATGGTAATATAAACTTCGCCCATGTTTCTTAGGTTATCCAATATTCGTATTTTACTACCTGATCTTTCATTGATTTTTAGGGATTGATCTAAATAATTTAAGGCTAATTGATAATCACCCATTACTGAATAGGTGTAGCCGATAAAATCCAATGCTTTTGCTACTGCTATTTCATTTCCTAATTCTTTGTTTAATTGTAATGATTTTAATAAATATTCAAGCGCTTTTTTTGTTTCGTTTTTATAAGTATAGGTGAGGCCAATACTACTGTATAGACTAGCAATAGAAGGTTTGTTATTTAGTTTTGTGGAAATTTTAAGTGCCATAAAATATTTTTCAAGAGCCTTGGCATAGTTTGCTTGCAGTAAATAAATGTTTGCAATGGAACTTACAATTGAGCCTTGTAGACTTAATATATCTAATGTTTCTGCGAGTTTTAATGATTTTAAATAATAATCCAATGCAATAGGATAATCGCTTTTTAGGTAGTAGATCTTTCCCAGCATGAATTGCGAATTAACTAGACCTTTATTCCATTTCAGATCTTTTGCAATTTCCATTGCATTGTTTAATAATTTTATTGCACTGTCGGGCTTAGTTTGTCTAAGGACTTCCGAAATGTAGAGGAGGTTATTAATTTTATTACTATCCTCTTTGCATTTGCTTAAAATCAATTTTAAAGAGTCAATATTGTAATTTTGAGAAATTCCTGAAAAAGGTTTTAAAACAAGTATAATAAAAATACCTATGGATAAATATTTTGTTATACCGTTCATTTATCTTTTAAAGTATTTAAATTTCTTTCTATATATTTTTCACTTGGTAACAAACTTGTTTGGATGCGTTTTGCATAACGAATAGAATCAAGGATCTCTTTTTGTTTTTCTTCAACTAATAATTTTTGGGCAGTAATAATTAAATTTGCTTTTTGCTTTTGTTTGTAACCCCTTAAAATAAAAATTGCTAGTAGCATCACTATTGCAAAACCGGCCATAAAGTAATTTCTCTCTTTTTCTTTTTGTTTTAATTCCTCTTTAGAAATAACATCTTTTTTATCCTGTTCTGCTTTCATTTCCAATTCCTTTTTCTCGTAAGAATATTGCATCTGTTTTTTAATGGCAGCCTTTTGAGTTTCTTGGTTATTAATGCTATCTCGCATGCGTATCTCCAATTCAAACATTTCAAATGCTTCTTTATACTTATTTTGTTGTTTATAAACCTCTTTAAGCATATTGGCCGAAAATCGTATATTTTCAGGATAGCCTATCTCATTGGCAGTTTTTTGACTTTTAAGAGCGTATTCCAGCGCTTCACTTATGTTTCCGGTTTTTAATTTTAGGCTGGCAATATTATATAAAGAGTTTGCAATCCCTCTTTTATCTTGTATTTCCTCATCAAGGGTTAAACTTTTATTAAAATACTCTAATGCTTTTTGACTATTGTTTTGAGATTTATAAATAGATCCGATCGTATATAATGAGTTGGCTATTCCGTATTTATCCTGTAATTCTTCTGCTATTTTTAAACTTTTTAGGTAAAACTCCAGGGCTTTGTTTTTATCTCCTTTAGTATTGTATGAAACACCAATGTTTTGAAGTGAATAAGCTATGCCTTGTTTGTCGTTTATTTGTTCGCGTATTTTTAAACTTTTATAATAATATTCTAATGCCTTATTTATGTCGTTTTGATCGTAATATATGGTGCCAATATTACTTAGGGAGGTAGCTATTCCGGCCTTGTCATTCACGTTTTCGTAAAGTTTTAAACTTTTATGATAATTCTCCAATGCGTTTAAAATATCACCTTTATGCTCGGCTAAAAAACCAATATTATTTAATGCAGTTGCATGATATTTTATGTAAATAGATTTTAATGGGGCGGAAGATAGTGTTTCGTTCTTTATGGAAAGTTGTAATAATTGTTCGTTATAACCTGGCCAAATATTATCATCTGCTTCTGCCTCAATTATTAAATTTAAAACCGAACAACGGGTGGTATCATGTTGAGCGCTTTTAAGAATTGATTTTAGGGAATCCATGTAAGGGTTTTGCCCAATGGATTTAGCAAACAGTAAAATTGCCAAAACGAAAAAAAAGCCAAATTTATATTTTACTTCTTTTTTCAAATAGTGGATTTTAATTGGTTTAACTGCTTGTTAATATAATTCTCGGTTGGCATTAAGGTTGTTTGTATGCGTTTTGCATAGTGAATGGAATCTAAAATTTCTTTTTGCTTAACGTCTACTAGTTTTTTTTGTTCAATAATGATCTTGTTTGCTTTTTGTTTTTGCCAATAGCCTCTTAAGATAAATAAAGCAAGCACCATAACTAAACTAAAACCAACTATAAAATAATTTCGTTCTTTTTCTTTTTGTTTTAATTCTGCGTTTGTTAGAGCGTCTTTTTTTTCCTGTTCGGCTTTCATGAAAATTTCTTTTTTCTCGTACATATATTCCAACTGTTTCTTTACAGAGGCTGTACGGGTTTTTTGATTAATAATGCTGTCGCGCATTTTTAGTTCTAATTCATACATTTCAAAGGCTTCCTTATATTTATTTTGCCGTTTGTAAATATATTTAAGTGTTGCCGCACAATTACTAATAATAGAAGGAAATCCGATCTGTTGTGATATTTTAAGACCTCGTTTACCAAAGTCTAATGCCTCATTATATTCTCCTTCTTTCATATGTAACCAGGCAATATAATTTAAAGAGAATCCCATTCCTTCCAAATTATTAATTTCTTCCCTAATTTTTAAACTTTTGTGAATATATACCAATGCTTTTTTTATATCGCCTTGTTTATCATAAATACTTCCAATATTATTTAAAGAATAAGCAACTCCATCTTTATCATTTGTTTCTTCTTGTATGTTTAAACTTTTTTGATAATAAATTAAGGCTTTTGAAATATTATTTTGGTTAAAATAATTGGCTCCAATGTTGTTTAAACATGTTGCCATTATTGTTTTATCATTTATTTCTTCTAATAATTTTAAACTTTTTAAATTATATTCCAGGGCTTTGTTATTGTCTCCTTGTTTATCATAAATGCTTCCTATATTTATAAAGGAATTTGCGATCCCAATTTTATCCTCAATTTTCTCTTGGATCTTTAAACTTCTGTGATAATAATCAATGGCTTTTTTAATATCGCCATGTTTATTTGCCAAATAACCAATATTGTTTAAAGAATTTGCTAAATGTTTTAAATAGTATTTTTTTTGATCAGGATTTAAATCGGTTTCAAGTTTTTTTTCGGTGAGTTTTTTTAACTCTTCATTATAAAGGGGCCAAATGTCGTCATCCGGTTCTGCATCAATTAATGAGTTTAATAGTTTGCAGCGGGTGGTATCATGATTAGCCTTCTTAAGGGCAATTTTTAAGGAATCGATATTTTGACAAAACGAGTATAAAGAAATTAATGAAAGTGCTATTACTATGAGTAAATGTTTTTTCATTGAGCTTAAACCAGAGTTGTTTTTTTAGATTTACTAATCTACCTTTTTTTTTAATATCAGAAATATTAAAAAAATTTGCAACAAAAGTATATGTTAGTGCAATTTTCCAAGTTGTTTGGAAAATAGAAAATCCTTAAGGATGATTTTGATCAAAAGAAAAAACGGGTAGGGAGGGTGTTATTTTATATCCAAACTCAATCCTTCTGTACTAATTGCTTCGGATTTAAAAAAATTAATTAATTTTTCGTTAGCCTTAGTAACTAGGGTTTTTGCTTTTAGAGTTTCAGCAGCCCAATGCTCCGGCTTTTTAGTTTGCTTTTCTTTATCGTTCTCAATACGGTCTAATTGCACAACTGCATCAATTAGTTCGTTAATGAATTTAAAAGCGGTGGTATTTTTGGTATTTATAAGCTCTAATAATAAATTTCTCTTTTTAAACGAAACTAATCCTGAATTTGGAATTTCATAATGATCTGCCAATTTATAAACGTATTGCATTACTTGTTTTTTAGTTTCCTCGGTCATATTTATTATTATAAGCCGTAAAAGTAATAACAAATAGTGAATATGTAGTTTGACTATTATAGAACAAGTCTAAATAAACCGAAAATTCCGACAATTAATGCCAATTGGCACAAAATGAAATATTTAGCATGGATTGAGCTTTAATGTTAACTTATAATTAACAATATTATAAACAATTACCATTCTGTTAAAAAACTCAAAGTGTTGATTATCATATATTTAAAATATATCAATTATACCTAAAATCCCTCAAAATCTAATTATATTTGTAGTCCGTTTTAATAGGCAAAACGTTAATTAATAAATTAAGTTTAACCCCTCAAACTAAGCCTTAAAGTTTGATACAAGTAAATTAAAAGAATGGCAGAAAAAACCCAAACAGGAATTGCCGATTTCGATTGGAATTCGATTGGTAAAAAACAAGACAATTACACCACAACTGAAAAAGATCAGTTAGATGAATTGTATGGTAAAGCGTTAAGTACTATTACAGATGCTCAAATTATTGAGGGTACTGTAGTTGCTAAAAACAACCGCGAAGTAGTTGTAAATATTGGTTATAAATCAGATGGTGTTGTTGCTCTTTCAGAGTTTCGCTATAATCCGGATTTAAAATTAGGTGATAAAATTGAAGTATTTATTGAATCTACGGAGGATACAAATGGTCAATTAGTATTATCTCACAAAAAAGCACGTGCTAACAAAAGTTGGGATCGTGTTAATGAGGCTCTTACTAGTGATGAGATCATTAAAGGTTTTGTTAAATGCCGTACTAAAGGTGGTTTAATTGTTGATGTATTTGGTATTGAAGCATTTTTACCGGGTTCTCAAATTGATGTTAAGCCTATTCGTGATTACGATGTTTACGTTGGTAAAACAATGGAATTTAAAGTTGTTAAGATCAACAATGAATTTAAAAATGTTGTAGTTTCTCACAAAGCATTAATTGAAGCTGAAATTGAAACACAAAAACGTGATATCATCTCTAAATTAGAAAAAGGACAAGTATTAGAAGGAACTGTAAAAAACATTACTTCTTATGGTGTGTTCATTGATCTTGGTGGTGTTGATGGTTTAATTCACATTACAGATCTATCTTGGGGTCGTATTAACCACCCGGAGGAAATCGTTAAATTAGATGAGAAAATTCAAGTTGTAATTCTTGAGTTTGATGATGATAAGAAACGTATTGCTTTAGGTTTAAAACAATTAACTCCTCACCCTTGGGAAGCTTTAAATAAAGAATTAAAAGTAGGTGATAAAGTTACTGGTAAAGTTGTTGTAATTAATGATTACGGCGCATTTATCGAGATCGCTCAAGGTGTTGAAGGTTTAGTTCACGTAAGTGAAATGAGCTGGAGTCAACATTTACGTTCTGCGCAAGAGTTTGTAAAAATAGGTCAAGAAATTGAAGCTATTATTTTAACACTTGATCGCGAAGATCGTAAGATGAGCTTAGGTATGAAACAATTAACTCCTGATCCGTGGAATATGATCTTAGAGAAATACTCTAAAGGTTCTAAGCACACAGGTACTGTTCGCAACTTCACTAATTTTGGTGTTTTTGTTGAATTAGAAGAAGGTGTTGATGGTTTAGTTCATATCTCTGATCTTTCTTGGAGCAAGAAAATTAAGCACCCAAGCGAATTCTGTAAAGTAGGTGATAAAATGGATGTTGCTGTTTTAGAAATTGATGGCGAGAATCGTCGTTTATCTTTAGGACACAAACAATTGGAAGAAAATCCATGGGATGTTTTTGAAACTGTATTTACAATCGATTCAGTTCACAGTGGTACTGTATTAAACGTTAACGATAAAGGAGCTACAATTGGCTTAACTTATGGTGTTGAAGGATTCTGTCCTTCTCGTCACTTAAACAAAGTAGACGGTACATCATTAAAAGCTGAAGAGGTTGCTGATTTTAAAGTAATCGAATTTAGTAAAGATGCTAAGCGTATTGTTGTTTCTCACGCTCGTTTACACGAAGAAGTGAAAGATGAAGCTAGAAAAGTAGAGAAATCTGCTAAAAAAGCTGATTTTGAAGATAGCAAGAAAGCTGTGAAAAAAGTAAAAGATAGTCAAGAGAAAACTACTTTAGGTGATATCTCTGCATTATCTGACTTAAAAGACAAATTGGACGCTAAAAAATAAGCTGTTTAATAAAACTCCCCAAGCGACGCGTTCGTTTTAAGGGCAACTAAAAATCACGCCATGGTTTTTAGTTTTTTGAGAGCCAAAACCCACACTAGTTGTGGGTTTTTGGTTTTATACCCTTTGCTTAATAGGATCAATGGTGGTTTAGTAAAAATGGTGGTTGCTTTACCTTATTAATACGGCAATTCAGGATTTAGTAATGCTAACACAATAAAACTAAACTGTTTGCGTTATTAATTAAACACAAACTAAACTAAAACACAAACTACCTATTGCCTATGACACAAACATTTACTTCCAATCTTAACGAAACTGCTACTCAATCAAATAAAGATCTTAAAGATCAATTTGCCAATTTCGTTGAACCTTCAAAAAATGTGATCGATAACATTTTAAACTTTAGCAAAAACCTAGAGATCAAAAAATCAAAATTTGTTGATTTTGTTGAAGTGATAAAGAGTTAATTTACTTTTTATTTTAAAGAGTTCAAAAAGATCAATTTGGCGTGCCACTTTTGGTCGCGCTTACACGAGCCAACACACAAGCTCGCTCAAAAGCACGCTGCGCTTTGCAGTGTTACAATCTTTTTGTTCGTAACCTCACAAAAAGGATTTTCACTACTTCCGATAGCTATCGGAACGCTCATGCGGCATTGGCGCTATTAACAGAGTTACCGCGCCAGGGATGCGCAGGGTTTAGTTCTTTTGCCGGTTAAGGCAAAAAACCGAGGCGATAGCCGAGCCCGGAGCAGCCCGTTAAGGCGCCCAAATAACTCATAAAGTAAAAACTGTTATAACGATCATTTCGGCGGTAGGTGAGATCTGCGCTTTCTCACAAGCCGGCTTTAAAATGTATAACACAGTTACTCGTTCCTTCGTTAGCATGACAAAAAGCTCATTCACATTTTTTATGGAATGTGATGATTTTCTTCATCTGTATACTAAACTATTTAAACTAATTTAGATACTTAAAATTATCTCAAGATGAAGAGCAATTTATTTTTATTGATCACCATTCCATTTTTCGGATTATCACAAGTTCAAAACCCTGATCAAAGAATTGAAACTCCTGTTAAAGCAGTAACGCTTTATTTGGATGGTGCCGAGATCAATCAGCAAAAAACAGTTAATTTAAATGCAGGAATTACCTCTGTTGTTTTTACAGATCTATCTTCAAAATTAATTCCAAAAAGTATACAGGTAAATGTTAGCGAAGGCGTAAGCGTTTTGAGCGTTTCAGAAAAATTGAATTTTTTAAGTGTTAATGCCGAAAGTATTAAAGTAAAACAACTAAAAGATTCTCTTAAAACTAATCAATACAAAACACAACAATTAATTTCAGATAAAGATGCCTTCGAAAAAGAAAAAGACCTGCTATTAAAAAACATAAGTATTGGCGGTAATGAAAAAGGTGTTTCAATTGCTGAATTAAAATTGGCGGCAGATTTTTATCGCTCGCGCATGAAAGAAGTTAACGGTGAGATATTAAAATTAGATACTAGAATTAATGAAGAGTATGCGGTAACCGGTCGTTTACAAAGAGAGTTAAATGAATTAAATGCCAGCGAAAATAAACCAACCGGCGAAATAATAATTTTATTACAAACCGACGCTAAGTTGGCCACTAATATTGATCTAAAATATGTTGTGTCTGACGCTGGCTGGGCGCCTTATTACGAGCTTAAGGCAGAGGATATAGGAAAGCCAATTACTTTGGTTTACAGAGCCAGAGCTTTTAATAACACCGGTAAAAATTGGTCTGATGTTAAGTTAAAACTTTCTACATCCGATCCAACACGCAATGCATCAAAGCCATCAATAATGCCGTGGTTCTTAACCTTTAATGTGGATGTTTATAATAATACAAACGGCTACATGAAAAATGCCCCGGCAATGGCCTACCAAAAATCACAGATCAACAGTGATAATTTAGAAAATCAATACGGCAGTAAAATTCAATTGAACGAGGTGGAACTAAAATCTTACAACGACTATAAATCAAAAGGTAAAAAAGATGAGCCTAGTAAAGTTGTTTACGAAGAAGTTCAAGTATCTGAATTAAGTGCCGAATTTGAAATTAAAAAACCGTATTCAATTCCATCTGATGCAAAACCCTATATTGTTGAAGTTACTACTTATAGTTTAAATGCTACCTTCAAACATTTCTCCATTCCAAAAGTTGAAAAAGATGCATTCCTTTTAGCTCGCATTACCGGTTGGGAAGACCTTGATCTGATCGAAGGTCCTGCTAATGTTTATTTTGCAGGCACATTTGTTGGTCAATCATACGTTAACCCAAAAAGTGTAAACGATACTTTAGATCTTTCTTTTGGCCGCGACAGTAAAGTAATAGTTACGCGTACTAAAATTAAAGATTTTAATAATGAACGTATTATGGGCAATAACCGAAAAATGGTTTACTCTTACGAAATGGTAATTAAAAATAACCGTAAAAGTGCTGTTAACATTGATCTGGAAGACCAAATTCCGATCTCTCAAAATAGCGAGATCATTGTTGATGCAGTTGAATTATCAAAAGGAATCGTAAATAAAGATGACGGTAAAGTGAGTTGGAAATTTTTAATTCCTCCGGGGGAATCTCAAAAAGTGATCTATACATACACCATTAAATATCCTAAAAACAGAACTGTGGATACTGAAAAAACTTTAAAAAAGGTGAGAGCTAGGTTTTAAAATTTTTAATCAGAACAAAGGTATTATTGTAAAGTATTACCAAAGCAACTAGATTTTTTTTCATAAATTTAATCAATGAAAAAAATCTTTAGTTTATTGATCTTTTTGCCATACTTAATTACGGCACAAACATACTCTAAAAAGGTTACCGCACTTTTTTTGGGTAATAGCTATACTTACGTTAATAATTTGCCTTTATTGATCGCAAACTTAGCGCTTGCAAATGGCGACACATTGATATACGACGACAATACTCCGGGTGGGTATACACTAAATAACCATTTTAACGACTTAACCAGTAAAGCAAAAATAAATTCAGCGCCATGGAAATATGTTATTTTGCAGGCACAAAGTCAGGAGCCTTCTTTTTCTCCGGCTCAGGTTTTCAGCCAAACATTACCCTATGCCCGTAAATTAGATAGTTTAATTAAACTCAACAACAACTGCACAAACACCGTTTTTTATGAAACCTGGGGACGAAAGAATGGTGATGCGAGTAATTGTGGTTTTTATCCTCCGGTTTGTACCTACATTGGTATGCAAAACAGATTAAAACAATCGTACAAAAAATTTGCAGATACTTGCAATGCAGTTATGTCTCCGGTAGGCGAAGCTTTTCGCCGATCCATTGCCTTAAACCCTAGTTTAGAATTGTATCAGCCCGACGAAAGTCACCCTTCTTTAGAAGGATCTTATTTGGCGGCCTGCGTATTTTATGAAGTACTGTTTCAAAAAAGTGTTTTATCTAATACCTATATTTCAACGGTTAATTCGAGTACAGCAACGTTTTTACAACAAGTGGCTCACACCGTTGTAAACGATAGTTTAGCTGTTTGGAATATTGGTAAAAATCTTCCTTGGGCCGATTATAGTTATAACGGTACTTCCGGATTAAACTACCAATTTACTTCCAACTCAATTAGCTTAAATAATAAATGGTACTTTGGTGATGCCGGTACTTCATCAGTTCCTAGTCCAAATCATTTATATGCTTTTGCGGGAAGCTACACGGTAAGCCATGTGGTAACTAATAATTGTAAAAAAGATTCGGTTTCAAAAATAATTTCAATTACTTCTACCGGCATTTCCAATGCGATCAATAATAATTCTATTTATTATGTTTATCCCAATCCAAGCAAAGAATACTTAAATATAGAAGGCGGCAAAAATTTCGAGAACAATGGCACGTTCATTGAAATAGTTAATGTACTTGGTCAACTTATCTATAGAGGTGAATTTACAAATAGTATTAATGTGAAAAACCTCCAAAACGGCTTGTACTCATTAAAAATAGTTAATGCTAAAACGCATTTAAATTTTCAATTTATTAAAACCGAATAATTACTTTTGTTTATGATCAAAAAAATATTTTTTATAGTTTCTCTGTTTATCGGTTTAAATGCTACTTTTTTTTCTCAAACAATTAATAGTAAGTTAATTAAAGCCGATAAACTTTTTATTAAACACGAATATGTTGGCGCTGCTAAGGTATATGAGCAATACCTTAGGTCTTATCCTAAAGATTACTACGCTTCGCGTCAGGCAGCTATTTGTTACAAAAAAACAAATAATCAAAATCAAGCTATAGATCATTGGCCAAACGTAATTGAGAGCAGTAAGGTAACAGATGGCGATAGATTAGATTATGCAAAATGTTTATTGGCAAATTATAGAATACAAGATGCCAAAATGATGATAAATTTTTTACGTACCAGTTCAGATAAAGCTATTGCTGCTTGGGGATTTGCTTATACCAATACAAATCAGTTCTATCAAGACTCGGCAGGATGCAAGATCACAGAGGTAGAAGGGGTTAATACTAAGGAGGCCGAATTTTGCCCCTTACTTGTAAACGACCGATTGCTTTATGTTACAGAAAAAAATAAAACCAGCAGAATTTTTGTAGCTACTGGTAATGACAATAATTGTAGCGTTAATTCAGTTACTAAAAAAGACAACACGCATTTTGCCGACAATAAAAGTTATGCAAAGAAAATCTTATCAAAAGGAGTTTGCGGTCAAATAAGTTTATCGGCCGACGAAACAACCATGTATTATTGCAGATCGGTTTCTGCGAAAAATATAAATAAAGTAAGCGAATCAGGTTTATATAAATTTCAATTATATAGTTGTGACCCTAATTCTGATAGATCGAATGTTTCAACACCTTTTACATATAACTCCGCAGACTATGATTGTATGCACCCAAGTATCAGCAAAGATGGTTTAAGACTCTATTTTTCGAGTGATATGAAAGGAACTTTGGGTGGAAAAGATATTTTTGTTTGTGAATTGGTTAATGGCGCATGGAGCACTCCAAAAAATTTGGGAGTGTTGATCAATACACCCGGCGATGAAGTTTTTCCGCATATTAACGATGAAGGCGTTTTATATTATGCCAGCGATAACCTACCGGGCTTAGGTGGCTTAGATATTTTTTATGCCGAACCAAATAAAGATGATGGTACCTTTTTTACTCCTAAAAATGCAGGAACGCCCATTAACTCTCAATTTGATGATTATGGTATTTATTTATTAAAAGGTGGTAAAGCAGGATATTTTAGCAGTAACCGAAAAAACAATATACAGGATGATGATATTTATTATTTTGTAAAATAATTTATCAGCCGGTATTTACAGTGAAAAAATAATTGCAAAAATTAAGATCACAAGAAGGATTTTTAATACAAGGCCAATTATCCCTAACACTTTTCCTATCATTGCCATATCTCCACCTTCATATTTATCCGGCTCTGCTTTAATTTTCTTTAATGCAATATCGCCTAATATGATGGCGGGTATACTTCCAATTCCAAGAAAAATTCCGCATATACCGGCAATAAGTGCGGCAACAGCCGAATCGGGTGTGGATTTGGGTTTACCTGTATTTGGTGCCGATTTGTTTGAACTTGAACTAACCTGTTCATTATCACTTTTAATAATCTCTTTTGTACCGTTTGCATATTTGATCATAAATGCATCCGACTTTTTAACGATGTACAAAGGCCCGTCGGGTAAATTACATTTTTTGTATTTAATTTCTATTGGTGTAATTTCTAGGATCTTTGCCTCAATTTCATCGCCATTTTTTAAGGTAATTACATCACAAGGTTCATCTTTGCTATAAAGCAATGCACCATGTTGAAAAACTTTTATAGGCTTTAAGTTAATTTCTGCAGAGGCTTCTATAACAGAATTTTCGTCGTTCTGCAACAAATTAGTCTTTTGTATAAGATTTTCAGACTTAAGCTCATTTTTTACGACACTTAAATTTTCTTTTTTCTTTACCGTTTTTGCCTTATTAGCACTTACATAAAAACCTTTTTGGTATTTTCTTTTTTGAACACTACAAGAAAATAAGATAATTAGCGGGAGTAGTAACAGTATTTTTTTCATTTGATAAATATAATAATTAGATAGAAAACAGTTTAAATTTAAGCAAAAGCCAATAGTAGCGCAAATAATAGAATTACAGCCATAATGGTAAGCATAATAATTCCTATTATTTTAGCGGCTTTAGCTAGTGGTTCGCCTTTATAAATGGTTGGTTCTTGCCTAATTTTTTTTATAGCCATATTAGCAAAAATTATAGCTAAAATACTTAACAAGCCGTATGTAATAAAACCAAGTAAAGAAAAAACAAAGGCCAATATTGCATAACTATGCATCTTTAATGGCCTATTACTATTGGTTGATGTGTTATTAGTTGATGTATTATTTGACTCGGCTGCCTCAGATTTAATGACCTCTTTTGTACCGTTAGCGTATTTTATCATAAATACATCCGACTTTTTTACAACGTATAATGGCCCCTCGGGCATGTTACATTTTTTGTATTTTATTTCAATGGGCGATATTTCTAATACTTTAGCTTTAACTTCATCTCCATTTTTTAAAACAAGAAGGTCGCAAAGCGAATCGTTTTCATTTGTCAACAGTGGTAAATGAACCTTTGCTAAGGAAATTGTTTTATTATTCAAAGAAGCGGATAGGTCTATATCTTCAGAATTATAAGTTTGTAAAGTGTTAGTTTTTGAGATAAGGTTATCGTTTTCGGTTTCCTTTTTTTGTTTACCGGAAACGTTTTTCTGAACATGTTTTTGCTGTTTGTGATTACTAACATAAAATCCTTTTTGGTATTTACGTTTTTGAACGCTACAGGATATTAAAATAATTAACGGAAGTATAAAGAGTAATTTTTTCATATTTTTTAAATTCAATTAGGCAGCAAGTAAAGCTAAAATTAAAAGTAGTAATAAAGCTAAACCAATTATGCCAATTACTATGGCAGCTGTTGCTAATAGATCGCCTTTATATTCTGTTGGGTTAGATCGAATGGTTTGTAATGCCTGAAAACCATAAATTATTGCTCTTACAGACGTGAAAATGCCTAAAAAAGGTATTAGTCCTAAAATCGCGTATACAAATGCCCAAATAGCTAGAGGGTGCGTTTTTAAAGGTCCTTTATAGTCGTTGTTTGAGGTGTTTTGATCTTTCTTTGGAATGGGTTTATTCTCTTCAACATTAAAAACTTCCACCGATCCGTTGGCGTATTTTATTTTAAAAACATCTGATTTTTTAGCAATGTATAAGGGACTTTCCGGGTCGCCACATTTTTTATATTTAACTAAGGCCGGGGTAAGTTCTAAAATAGTGACCTTTATTTCCTCGCCGTTTTTTAAAGTAAGGATATCGCAAAGTGAATCAGTTATCCGGCTTAAAAGAGGAGAGGATGATCTTTTTAGGGTGATTGCCTTATTATCAACAGAGGCTGTAAATTCCTGATCTTGATCTGTCACTACAGGTAAAAAGTTTGTTTTTAAAACAAGCCTTTCGTTTACCTTATCCTTTTTTAAGTTATTAAGTGAAGTTTTAGGATGTTTATTATTACTTACATAAAATCCCTTTTGGTATTTACGCTTTTGAACGCTACACGATACCAAAAGAAGAAAAGGAAGTATGTACAATAAATTTCTCATATTGATCTAAGCCCAAGCACTAAGTAAGCCTCCCATTAAACCTAAACAAACAATCCAATAACCAACATTAATGGCAATATATTTAAAGCCTTTTCTCTCAAACATAGCGTTGGTGCCTAAAATTGGCAGAGCCATAAAAAAACCGCCAATTACGCCATGAAAAACACCGTGTTTAAAGGTTCTATAGCTTGTGCCAAACTGATCCATAATTGTTTTATACAATGCGCCAATTTCGGTAGTGGCATTATCAATTGGTTGTTTAAAAAATAACGATTTAACATGAAATTGGTGAATAACCATAAATTGTAAGCTAAAGGCTAACATTATAGCTAAAACAAAACTTACTGCAAATATTACTGCCATATTTGAATTTTTTATCTTTTCATCCGTCATGCCACTAGCTGTCATCCAGGCATTTCCAAATACTTTAGGGTTATACCAAACAAAGCCTAAAACCATTGGTATTAAAGAGGAAATTAATACGGCTAAAAAGTTTATTTGCATAGAAGTAGTTTTAACCAAATATATTAAATAATAATCACTTTTAAATTGCGTAACCTATTTAGTTTATAAGATTGATTTTGTTAAATTTTTTATCTTATTAACACATTTGTCACGCTTTTATGCTATAAATTTGTTACTTATTAATATCATGAAACAGTTTCTAAAATATTTTATCCAAGGTTTAATTTTATTTATTCCGTTAATAATTACACTTGCCATCCTTTCAAAACTATTTGATTTTTTTGCCGGGCTTTTCTCGTTCATAGGCTTTAGTACAAATACGTATATAAACACTGCTTTAGGTTTAATTGTTACGTTAAGTTTTATTGCCCTTATTGGTGTTTTAGCATCATCGTTCGTTTTTAAACAATTTTTTAATTTTTTAGAAGATAAATTAGAGCACGCGCCTTTGATCCGCCACATTTATTCCCCTATTAAAGATTTTACAAATGCCTTTGTTGGAAATAAAAAACGATTTAATAAACCTGTATTAGTACTTACAAACCCAAGTGCAGAAATTGAGGAAATTGGTTTTATTACGCAAGAGGATCTTAAAGATTTTCATATAAAAGATAAAGTTGCAGTTTATTTACCAATGTCTTATTCCTTATCCGGCAGATTAGTAATTATCCCAATAAAAAACATTAAACCTTTAAATGCTGATGCAGGCGATACAATGAAATTTGTAGTTACCGGCGGAGTTACCGAGAAGGACGAGTAAATAATTTAGTTAAAGATATTTAATAAAGAATGGCAGATATTCTCCAGATAAAAAATGTTTCAAAAAAATACAGCAATCATGTTGCTTTAAATGATGTTTCTTTGAACGTAGCCGAAAAATCGGTTTTTGGTTTGCTTGGTCCTAATGGTGCCGGTAAAACTTCTTTAATAAGAATAATTAATCAAATTACCGGTCCCGATACCGGTGAGATCTTATTTAAAGGCGAAAAATTAAATCCTAAACATGTTGAACGTATAGGCTATTTGCCTGAAGAGAGAGGTTTATATAAAAAAATGTCGGTGGGCGACCAAGTACTTTATCTTGCGCAATTAAAAGGCTTAAGCAAGGCCGATGCAAAAAAACGTTTGGCTTATTGGTTCGAAAAGTTTGAGATGCAAAGCTGGTGGAAGAAAAAGGTAGAGGAGTTAAGTAAAGGAATGCAGCAAAAAGTTCAGTTTATTGTTACAGTCATTCACGAACCCGAGTTGTTGATATTAGATGAGCCTTTTAGTGGATTTGATCCAATTAACGCACAATTAATAAAGAACGAAATTTTAGAACTTCGTAAGAACGGCGCTACCGTGATTTTTTCAACCCACAATATGGGTAGTGTTGAAGAGCTGTGTGATAACATTGCATTAATTAACAAAGCAGAAAAAATATTAGATGGTTCGGTAAAAGAGATCCGTAAAACACATCGCACAAATACCTATAAGATAACTTTTAAAGGAAATTTATTGGGCTTTACCAATGCATTATGGACGGGTGGAGAGATCTTAGATAAACACACCGAGGACGATATACATTCGGTTACATTAAAATTGGCGCCTAATGTTAGCGGTAGTCAGTTACTGCAAGCCATTTTACCTATTTGCGAGATCCATTCTTTTAATGAACTAATACCCAACATGAATGATATTTTTATCATGAAAGTTAATCAGGGTAACGAGATCGTTGGTACTAAAAGTAATTACACAGAGTAAATAAAAAATTGAAATGAGAAAGATCAGATTAATAATTGGACGTGAGATAAAATCAAAACTAACCAATAAAACATTTATTATCATGACAATTTTAGCGCCGTTGCTAATAACAGGCTTTTTGGCCTTCATGATAAAAATGACGCAATCAGAAAAAACCGAACAAAATGTTTTGGTAATTGATGATTCAAAATTATTTAAAGATAAATTAGTTGGTAACGATTACATTTCACTTTCCTTCTCTAATGATCAATTACCAAAAGCTGTTGCCGAATTTTCGGAGAAAGGGTATTCGTGTGTATTATGGATATCGCCAACAGTGATAGAGGGTGGGGCAGGAGCCACAAAATTATTCTACAAAAAATCTCCGGGCTTTGCTTTCCAAACCTATATAAAAGATCAAATGGAACGCATTGTTTACGAGAATAAATTAAAAGCAAATAATATTGATCCTAATATTATTTCTAATTCAAAACAAAGCATTAAAATTATTTTAGAAAAAGTAAACGATAAAGGCAGTACCGAAGAGCAAGCCAGTTTTGGTTTGTTTGGTTTTTTAACCGGTGCCTTAATGTTTATGTTTATTTTAATGTATGGCATGATGGTGTTTAGAAGTGTGATGGAAGAGAAAACAAACAGAATTGTAGAGGTAATTGTTTCTTCTGTTAAGCCATTTGAATTAATGTTGGGTAAAATTATTGGTGTGGCTATTTTGGGTGTGATACAGTTTGCCATTATGGGTATTATCACCTTTGCATTAACAACGGTTCTGTCAACTATCTTTTTAAAAGATGTTTCGGCACAATTAAAAGTTTTTCAGTCGCAACAAGAAATGGTTAAAAAGAACGGAACAAATGTAAATTTTAATCAGTTAGAAAAATTTGATGATAAATTAGAAGTGTTTGATCTTTTACAAAAGATCGAAAAAATTGATTTTGTGGAAGTATTTATTTGCTTTGTGCTTTATTTTATTGGCGGCTATTTATTCTACAGCTCAATAATGGCGGCAATTGGCAGTGCGGTAGATTCCGAGGCCGACTCCCAGCAATTTATAACCCCGGTTATGATCCCGCTGATGGTGGGTTATTTTATTGCTACTAAAACAATTATGGATCCCGACTCCTCAACGGTCTTTTGGGGTTCCATCATTCCGTTCACTTCGCCCATTGTTATGATGTCGAGAATAACGAATGGCGTGCCAATGTGGGAGTTAGTGTTATCGTTAAGTATTTTATTTGTTTCGTTTGTATTTACAACCTGGCTTGCCGGAAAAATTTACCGTACCGGTATTTTAATGTATGGCAAAAAAACAAGTTGGAGAGAAATTGGTAAATGGTTATTTTATAAATAACACCAATTACGTGTAAGTAATTCTCATTAATTAAGTTTAGAAATGAGGAATACTAATAGACTGAACTTATTTCAATTTAAAATCTATAGCTACTCTTAGATTATTTTTAATTGCCTTATTATTTTTGGTTGCAGGTGTCCATTTTGGCATCGATGATACTAATCTTAATGCTTCTTGGTTGCAAGCATCACAATCTTTCATGGCTTTAAATAGTGTTGTTTTTTCTATTCTGCCATCTTTAGCAACAATAAACGAAACCCAAACTCTGCCTTTTAATTTTTTTTCTTTTGCTTCTGAAGGATATTTTAAATTAGCACTTAAATATTTTTTATATTCAGTACTTCCACCCGGAAATGTTGCCAGGTTTATTTCGCTTCCGGGTTTGTAAATTGTATCCTTATCTATACCGTAATATGAAAGAAGTAGTTCGCCCTTTTTATTATACCTGGCATAATCAAAACTTTTTATGATCTGGCAAGTTTCGGTAATTTCTTTATAGACATAACTATTTGTATCAGTTTTAACTAAACGAGCATCTTTAAATAATGTATCCATCACCGCGCAGGTTTCATTAAAATAAATTTTAGCCTCGTTATGTCCTAAATAATAGGCATTCCATAGATCTATACAAGACCCTTTCGAGTCCTTAAGTTTTTGTCGGCTAAGGGCTCTATTAAAATAGGCATTGGCCTGCTGACTGATATTTAATGATAATGTAAACAAAGAATCTGCCGACTTGAACTTATTTTTTTTAAAAGCCTCTTTACCCGAATTAAACAACTCTAGAGATCTTTCGTTTTGGCTATAAGCAGTATTTACCATAAAAACAAAACAAAGAAATTTAAGAATTCCGAAAATTGATCTATTTGAAGAAGTATTCATTTTTAAAATTATGTATTATAAATGTACATTTTTTTAACTTAATGAGGCAGCCAATGCAGTCAGTTTTTTATTATGGATCTTAGAAAGCAACAGCAACATACTAATAGCACCAATACAGGCGTACAGCATATCGCTTTGAGTATCCCAAACATAACCTTGTGTACCTAAAAAAGATTCAGACGATTGCCCTGAAACAACAGCCACAAACCATTCTAAAAATTCATAAAAAGCACTTATGGTTACTACAACACATACCGTTAAAAATGAAACCCAGCCTCCGGGTTTAACAACTTGTTTTCTAATAAATAATTCGCGGGTAATAATAGCTGGCACAAAACCCTGCGTAAAATGCCCAACCTTATCGTAATTATTTCTGCTTTGGTGGAATACTTCTTTTATCCAGTCAAACAAAGGTACTTCGGCATAAGTATAATGACCGCCAATAAATAAAACGTAGCAATGAAATAAAATTAAACAATAGGTTAAATACGTAAACCTGAATTTTTTAAAAGTGACTGATAAAACTACCACCCCAATAATTGCCGGAAAAACTTCGAGTATCCATGTAAAGTAGTCGTGTGGCGTTATGCCGGAAATAATTAATCCGATAATAAATAAAAAGAGTAGGAGGTAGTATTTTTTCACTTAAATATCCTTTGGATTAAAGAAAACCGTGATATGAATAGTTTCATTCTTATTGCACTTTAATTTTTCGATAGTGGCGTCGTACCAATAGGGAAAAGAAAAAATTAATTTGTAAGTGCCGACCTCTAAATGATCGGTGTAAATGCCCAGTTCACTAATTTCTGGATAAATGGTATCGTTATTAGCGATCATTTTAACCCCTCTTTTTACCGGTTGTTTGGACGGCCCAACAAATTTTATCGTTAAATTATCTTGTTTGGGAATACCCTTACTGACCTCTTTTGTAATTTGAACAGTACTTTTTTTGATCTGTGCAGTTATGCTGAATGAAGTTATAAGTAAGGCAACAACTAAAAGTAAGTGTTTCATGATCTGGAAATTTTTGGTAATTTATTCAATAATTATGACTTCTCCATCTCTCAGTGCTAAAAATAATTCATTGTTTTCAGTGCAATAGGTAATGGTTTTATCAATATCCTTCGATTCAGGATGGTCGGAATTATAATGGGGTAAAATAATCTCGTTAAAAAAGCCAAGCCCATCCCATAGTGTTTCTTTAATTTCAGAGTAGGGGAATTCATTAGGTTTATCAACTATATGCAAGGCTTTAAGCGATTTAGATAATACGCAGATTCCTGCACTATAACCGCCATATAAAAAATCGTCGCGTTTTTTGATTTCATTAAATAGTATGTCAAAGCCACTAAGTTTCATTGCTTGCCTTAATACAAAGGTGTTACCGCCCTGTACCCAAACTGCGCCTAAACCCTTAAGTTTTATCCTTAATTCTTCTTCTTTATTAAAATAATCTTTAAGATCTAATAGCTCTGCTACAAATCCTAAGTCGTTAAGTTGACTTATTTGTTCATCATAATGTTTTAAAAGAAGTTCTTTATCACCTTTAATTGCATCAATAGCATTAGGAATGTAGCCTATTTTATTATTCTCAGGCATCATCAACTTTAATTTGTCGATCTCATTTCCAAATTTAAAAGATGAAAGGTAGAATTTCATTAGTGGCTTTTAGGTTTTAGACTTTGCACTGATTATAAATCAGGGTTATCGATTCACTTTAAAGTATTAATTGGATTAAATTTATCGCCTTGTTTAAATATTGTTAATCGATAATTTGTTAATCTATCTAATTGCCTATGCAGATTTTCGTATCCATCTTCTCCATAATAATACAAAAATATCTTTTTATCATTTACACCTCCATTTATTGAGCAAATGTCATCGAAAAACCTGTTAAAATAAGTATGGTCAGTTTCACCTAAAGAATGTCCAAAAATGTAAATATCATTTACATTTTGAATTTTATCATAAAGATTAACAGGTTTATTATTTTTAAACGCTTTTTTTATGAAAATATGATCCGCTTTAATATCTGCATTATCTTCAACGCCAAAAATAATTTGTTTGTCTTCAATTGATCCGTGAACTTTTATTAATTTTTGATTTATCTCCCCGTCACTAAATCCATTTTTCAATAGTATTTTTTTAATAGTATTTGTATAGTTAAAATCATAGATTACGAAGTTATCATTCGTTATTTTTTCAATTAACTTATAAGACTCTGAATTTGTATTAAGGTTATCATATTTCACATCATTTAAAAAATCTTTTAATGTATTAGATAAACTAATAAAATCATTTTTATAATTTCTTGACTCGACAGTTTTAGCATTTTTTGAATAGTTTTTAAGCTCATTCTCAATGTCAATCCAATTTTGAAGAGAATGTTTTTTTATAAGATGATTTGCTAGGTGGTTATTCGAATTTTTTAATAAATCAAAATTAGTGCTATTTAAAAAATCATTATAACTTGTTTTTAAACCAAGATTTAAATCAAATCCATTACCGATTATTAAAACAGATTGTATTGTGTCATCTACTATTGTCATTTTAATTTTTGATATTTCTTTATAAAAATACAATTTTTTTTCTGGTGGTCATTGCAAGGCACGAAGCAATCTCACACATAATTTGTACTTTAAATAATAAGATACAAACGTACAGTTAAAAACCATTGTTTGAGATTGCTTCGTCGTACCTCCTCGCAATGACGGATAATTCGTTTGCAATGACGGTAGTTTTATTCAGCACCAACTTCCTTTGACAAATCATACCAATTAGGATTAATAGATATAATCAGGTTCTCTTTTTTTAATCTGCTGCCACCTTTTATTTGTTTTTCCCTAGCAATTGCGTCTTCAATATTTAAAAATACTTCGTAGTAAACTAGTTTAGTAAGGGCATATTTACTGGTAAAGCTTTTTGCGTAAATTCCATTTCTATTTTCATACAACCTTTTAATAAGGTTAGCGGTAACTCCAGTATATAATGTTGTATTGCCACTATTTGTTAATATATAAACTGCGCCACCTTTTATCATACATTATTTGCTGCATGTAAATACAATGTTAGAGATTGCTTCGCTATCGCTCGCAATGACGGTTAAACTATTTCCCAGCAACACCATCATTTTTTTGTTTCACCACTTTTATCCATTGGCCTTTGGTGCGGGCAAAAATGCTGTTATCATACATGGCCTCAACATTAAGTGCCGGTAAATAATATTTGCCTTCGTAACTTGCGTTTAGCATCAAGTTAAAGGTTTTGCTTTCATTACTATTCAAATCAAAATAAGTCAATACTTTATCGTCTTTAATATCCTGGTAAGTATAACTTGAGTTCTTCAATACCGCTTCATTTTCGTCCATACGGGCATTGTGTATCTCCCAACCGGATGGTATATAGTTGATCAAAGCAATATTTTTAACCTCGCCAACCATGCCTAGATTTTTTACATTAACACTCACCATAAAATTGGTGCCTTGCACTAATTCACTCGGGTCAATTATATTACCGGACATATCTTTATAACTAACACTTGTAGTAATATTTTCATTGGCTTCCACTTCGTCGCCAATTGGCGGTTTGCCACGATTTATTAAACGAACGTATAACGTGCCTTTACCATTGTTAATGATATTAAAGTTTCCGGCAACACCATTTTTAAAATCAATAGGTATTTGTGCAATGGCCGATTTACCTTTTAAATCAACCTCTTTACCATTAACTGTCACTTGAGCTTGCATAGCCGACGAGCCGCCAAATTTTTTAATGAAGCTGCTAACTGCCACCAAACCGTAAGCCGTTGTTTGTGTGCTTAACCAGCTTTTTGATGATAAAATATCCGATACCTTTTTTAATTGAGTAAAGGCTTGTTGTTTTTTATTGATCAAACATAACACATCTAAAATAATGGCCATGTCTCTGTCTGAAGAACCATAAGTGTAATAATTTACACGGTAAGGAGAAACATCTGCACTTGCTTTTGCTATTAATTTTGAAGCTTCGTCTGTTTGACCAATTTGTGCATAGGCACCTGCTAATAACCAACGTGCCTGATTTGAAATTGATGCATACTCACGTAAACGATTCATTGCACTTAACACAGGTTGATTAGCCAATGCTAATACATATAAACGGTAAGCTTGTTGCTCATCGCTTGTATAGTATTTGTTTTTATTGATCTCAAAATTTTGAGCCAGATTGGTTTGGTATTTTACCCAGGCACTTTTAAATCCGCTTGGCAATTCATAACCTTTTTTCTCGGCAGAGATCATAAAATGGCCAGCGTAAGTTGTTCCCCATTCATCAGCTTGGGTCATACCTTGCCAATAAGCTAAACCGCCGCCATTAACCTGAAACTTACGTAACTCGCTAATACCGTGTTTAATATTGGTTTCAATAGCTGTTTTACGTTCAGGAGATAACTCCATAATGTCGGTTAAATACAATTGCGCAAAAGTTTGCGAAGTAGTTTGTTCAACACAACCATGCGGATAAGTGATCAGATATTTTAAACGCTCATCTAAATTTATTGGTGGAATAGTGGAGAGCTCTAAAACCCCGCTGTTTGTGCCTGATAAACCAAGCGGATTAAATGACTCTTTCGCCGATTTGCCTGCATCTACCCAAAAATCTTTAATAGTTGTTTGGTACGGATTAGGATTACGAACATCTAGTTCAATTTCGTAAACAGCTGTATGTCCGCCGCCATTAGCAGTAATTTTAACCTTAGCAATACCGGTTTGGTTTTTTACTTTAAGATCAAAAACAACCAGTTTTTCGTCGTTTTTATTAACGTTAATTGCTTTAGAATTTTTACCAACGGTTTGCAGTAAACCATTTACTTCTACTTTTACAGTTGTATTCCCAACATTATTATCGCCACCAAAAACCGAGATCGGTAATTTTACTTCTTCAGTAACACTTAATACGCGCGGTAAAGTTCCTAAAACCATTAAAGGCGCTTTAACCGGCGTGGTTTGTTCTGCCATGCCATAAGCACCTTTAGCACCTGCAATTACCATGGTACGAACCGAACCAACATACATTGGCATTTTAAAAGTAATATTACGTTTTTCGCCTTTTGCCAAATGGTACGGACCAAAAAATCTAACCATTGGTTTAAAACGATTAGCTTTTGCACCATCGTCGCCTAATAAACTACCATCACCACCAATACTTAAGATACGCTCTAACTCAGCGCCAAATGCACCAATAACGTTATCGTAAACATCCCAGGTTTTTACACCCAATGCTTCTTTAGCATAAAATGTATTATGAGGATTTGGTGTTTTAAAACGGGTAATATCCAATAAACCTTCATCAACAACTGCTATGGTAAACGCCATTTCTTTGCTGTTCTCTTCACCAACAGTGATCGTTACTTTTTGCTCAGGCACAATTGTTTTAGGCATTGAAATAGTAGGACGTAAATGTGTTTCCGGATCATCAATACTAATTGGCACCACGCCGTATAAACGAATTGGTAAGTCGTTAGTACGCGAGTGCGGTTGCATTAACGAAACGTGCACATACACATTTGGCGCCATTTCGGGCGTTATTTTAAATTTAAATACTGTACTTCCTTTTTCTGTTTCTAACCAATGTGCTTCTAAAACTCTGCTGCCATTTTCTATAGAAACTAAAGCTCTGCCGTTTTGTGGCGAAGGAATAGTGATCACAGCTTCTTCACCGGTTTTATATTTTGCTTTATCGGTTGTAAAACTTAACATGTTTGAAACGATCTTATTATCGCTTCCGCCATCACGCTCCATCCAATTACTCCAGTCGAAGTAAACTACCTGAGAAGTAGAGTGTCCGCCATCTAAGTCAATAACGCGGATCAAATAACGGCCCCATTCGTTCTCTTTAATTTTTACTTTTATTTTTGCCGAACCATTTTTAGAAGCAAAGGTTTCTTGCTGCACACTTCTGTGATAATCATCCGAAGCGTAATTCGCTAACTCATCGTTGTATTGATCCCACCACCAACGCCATTCCAGTTTATACAATTCAAATTTTAAATTTCCGCGCGAAACAGGATTACCCATAGCGTCAACGGTTGCCACATCAATAAAATGTTCTTTGTCGGTATAAAGTATGCCTGAATTTTTTTCACCCTCCGGCATTTTAATACCTGTGTAATAAGCATACGGTGAATAATCAACAGAAAACCGATCTACGCTAAAAGCTCCGCCTTGCTCAAATACCATGGTATTAAAAGTTGCTTTTAAAAGTCCGGGTGCATTTTTGCCAAGATCTAATTTTAAAGGAATGCTTGCGTTACCAATATCATCCACCTTACCATCAAACACGGTAATTTGTTGCGCATCAAAACGAATCGTTTGATCATCAAAATTATGCTCAGGATATTTTTTAAATTCTGTTCTGCTTGAACTTAATGATACATTGATGTTTGCGGCTAAACCTCTGGCAACAGCACCTGTAAGCCAATTGGTATGTAAATTAATGATGTTGTTTTTTGAACCATACAATAATTTATTATCGCCAACATTCACTTCAATTTTTAAACGGTTAGGCATAATGGTTTCAATACGCACACTTTTACTAAAGTGCATCGAACCAATTTTTACATCTACATTCCACAAACCAGTTGGTGCATTTTTATCGGTAGCGCAAGAAAAATTATAAAAACCATCTACACCTTTGTTACTTAATATGCGTTTGTATAATTGACCTTGTGGATTAGTTAATTCAAACTGCACAGGGTGATTAGCGGGAATAGAACCTAATTTATCTTCTAAAATAAAATTAAGGAATAACGAATCGCCCGGACGCCACACGCCGCGCTCACCGTAAATAAAACCTTTTACGCCTTTTTTAATGGCGTCACCAGAAACATCATACATACTTAATGAAAGGGTGGCGCCATCATCTAATTTTAAATAAGCACGTTGTTTATCTTTTTTAGCAATAATAAAATACGGTTTTTGTCCCGGAGAAATAAAGGCTTGTCCTTCGCCATTGGTTTTAGATGAAATGATCAATTGTTTTTGATAATCATACATTTCAATTTCAACACCACTCATTGGTTTTGTGGTAACCAGGTCATTTACCACGGTGAAGAAACTTCCATCGTTACCTTTTTTAACGGTTAAACCAAGATCGGAGGCTAAAATACTTCTTGAAACGGTTCTATCGTACTGACGGTAATAAGCGGCTTTACAAGGATTATCGCGATTGCTCCAGCTGTATTCGTCGTCGCTTCCATCACTATCATATTCATAATCGTAGTTGTATGAATATTCATCATAATAATATCCAAAATAAGAAATTTCGTCTTCGTCTTGTGGTGCTTTAATTTCTTCCATTTCAAATTTATCATCGCTATTATTTCCTAAACAAGGAAAAGTAGAGTAGGCTTTTTTGAAACTTAAGTATACTTTGTAAATTGCTCCCGGTTCAGATTTAATAAGTGTTCCAAGATCTAACGAGAATTTTTTCCATACACCAAAATCAGCAGGATTTGTGATACCAAGGTTAATGCGTTTTTCAATTACCTTTTTACCAACCTGTGCAATTTGGTTGTTGCCATCCATATCGTTAGACTGAAGGAATTGAAGGATGTTATTCTCATAAATTTTAATGATCTTAACATCAACAGCGCGTAGGTTAACGGTTTCAAAAGGCATTGATAAATTGTTGGTAGAAGGTAAAATGTTACCCGTACCTGAAAATTTAACTGCGGGTTTAACTTCGCTAAAAACAATGTTATGCTCCGAAGAACCTTCTAAATACTGACCTTTAGTATCTCTAACAGCATTCACTTTCATTACATAAGAGCCACTGGCCACTTTTGCGGGATAGATTAAAACCTGGTTGTTGTTAACGATGTATTTAGTTTCGGTTAAATTGCCAATGGTGATCAATCCTTCTAAAGATTGATTTTGATCTATTGGATTAGAAAAATTAACCAACACAAAAGGATCGGCTTCTGCAGAAATAACTCTGGTATTTAAAAGTGTTAATTCGCCTTTTCTTGGAATATCAAAACTTTGTTTAGCGGTGTAAGTAACACTTAAGTCTTTGGCATCACAATTTAAATTTAATTTTCCTGTTGCGTTAGATGGACGTTCAATACTGTCAATTAAAAATTTATGAAGGGTTCCTTTGTCGTTATGGATCCACTTAATGTTTAAATTTTTACCATCTAGTTTGGCATCTAAAACTTTTTCAATTAGCGCCTCATCAGCAAAATCGGCTGTAGAAACATTTCCGGTTAAACTGTAAAAATAAAAATCGTTAGAGTGGTAACTCTTAAGATCGTTTACCTGTAACTGTGCAGATTGTTTAATGGCTTGAAATTGAAATTCAAAATCTTGCAATTCTTTTTTTACTTCCACAAGTTTGTTTAAGTGAAAAGTGGCTTTATAAATTTGCCCTTGCTTTAAACGCTCTTTAGGTTTAAATTCCATGGTTTGTCCGTCTTTCCAAACCGCTTCACCTTCAATAGCAGGATCAAACGAAAAATAACTTTCTTTTAATGGCGTATTTAGTTGTGCGTTATTAGCAAACTCACTGCTTAATTTGATCTTAATGGTTGAGCCTGTTGAAATGTAGCCTGTTGTAAAAGCGCTTATATAGCTGGCAAACTCGGGGTTGATCTTATTAACTACTCCTGCATTTTTATTACTACCGGTTAAATTTTTAAAAACATCGCGGTAGTTATAGATCAATACTACGCCGGTTGTCATGGCTATGCCTAGAGCCACATACTTAATTTTGTTTAACAACATATAGGTTTGGAATTTTACTTAAAATTAGTGCTTTTACGTTGTCGTAAAATTAAAGTTGCTAACAGAAATGTTAGTAATTGTTAAGGAAAACGCACTTTAAATAAATCTTCGATTAATAGCGTTTTTTAGTACTTTTAAATATGTTCAAACCAAAGTACCTTGGATATGCGTTTTTACCCGTTGCATTGGCAGTACTGGTTTTGATCCTATTCATTGCTTTTTCCATGCGTCCTGCTTTGGATGATCTAGGTTTGGTTTCCTTATTAAAAGAAAAAGGTTATTTAGGTTCGGTTTCTTACAATTATTACAATTTTAATTTCAGGTATGTTTCTTTATTGATTTTTAACCTTCTGTTTTCAATAGCCGATATAAACTTGGCGTTTGATTATTTAATTCCAATTTTTCATTTATGTATGTTATCGGTTTTTATTTTTTCGTTAGCAAAACTGGCAATTTTCGCCTTTGAGAAAGTCTTTTCCTATTCTTGTTCTTTATTTGAAGGACTTATTAGTTCCATCATATTTATTGGAACATTATATTTTGGCACCAGTCAATCCATAGAAATATGGACCTATTTTACAGTGATCCTATATTATTTATATCCCATCATATTTACCGTTGCAGGATTTTCCTTAATTGTAAGCTCCATAAAAAGAAATATTATTTGGACGAGATCCTTACTGTTTTTATGCTTTTTGTTTGCAGGTGCCGGGGTTGAAAATTATTCCATTGGCTTATTGTTGTTTTTAGTGGTGATAATTTTATCCAGACTTATAAAAACAGGATCGTGGGATATCAAGAACTTTTTAAACAATAGTTTTGATCAAAAAATTACGATTGCTTTTGCATCTTTATTGATCTCGGCCTTATTTGTATACTTTGCTCCGGGTACACTTAACAGACCGAATATTGAAAACCAGATGGTGATCACCAATTTAGCAGGGGAGGCAATGAGCAGATCAACAGGAGAGATCTTATTTAATTTAATTTTTCAAAAGAGATCACTATTCGTTCTTCTATTTTTATTTGTTTGGTTAGCTATTGGATCTTCAATTTCTAATTTAAAAGTTACAGACCAAAAAGTTGAATTTAAAAAAATAATTTTTTGGATATTAATAGTATTAAGCATTTTCTTAATAGTAACATTATTAATTTCTATGCTGGTATTTAAGGGAAATATTCCTTTACGTGCCTGGTTTCCTTTAAATTTTGTGGCCACTCTTTTTTTTGTAGTAATGGCTGTAAATATTGGCTTTTTATATTTTAAAAAATTTAAAATATTACTCAGTAGCCTGGTTCTAATAAGTTTATTACCTGCTTTGGTTTATTTTAATTTTGTTCAAATACCGGTTATGGTTAACTACGCAAGAAGTTATGATAGTAGGATACAAAAAATGAAATTGAACGAAAACAAAGATCCTAAAAAAGTCTTATTTCTTGCTCCCTTGTTACCCTCCGGGTTAATTGTTTCTAGCGAAATTTCATCAGATACCAGCCGATACATCAATAAAATAATGGCCTCCGCTTATGGAATAAATTTTCCTATTGCCTTACAGCCCTAGATTCTTAAACCCTAATTTTCTATTGTTGGATAACAATTGGATAGGAATTTTTGAAATGTTGATTTTCTATAACAACCGAATAAATGCCATTTTCGAGAAGTGAAGTGTTTAAGTCATAGGTGTTCTCGCCAACATTAAACGAAATGTTTTTGTAGCTTAATAGCTCTTTACCTGCAATATCAAAAACTCTAATGCTTACGGTTTCTGTAGCTTGCAGGTTAATGGTAACTGTTAATTTATTTTTGGTAGGGTTTGGAAATATAGTTACGTCTTTATTTAATTTATAATTTCTGAAGCCTCCGCATGTTGTGCCATAATTGCAGGAATCGTAATACGAAATACAAGAGTTAACGAGGCTAATGGTGCAGCTTTGGTATTTTTTACTTTTATTATCGCTTTTACAAGCTAAGCCAATTTGCCAAGGATGGTAACAGGCTTGGCTGCTATTCGTGTTGAAAATACATGCATTGCTTTGGTTAAAATTATAGTTATACAAGGCGTGGAATTTAGATCCGATACTTTCAATATGTTCCAAGTAATTAACCGACCAGGGATATATTATTGAAGAATGTTTCCATAAATAAAAATGTTTACGTGGCCCGCACATTTCCGTCTTTGTCTTTACGGAATCCAACCTGTAATACCCATTTAAAGTAGCATTATAGGGAAATGTATACATTACAGAATCACCAATATTCAGGCTAAAATCATATAACAATAGATCTGCACTTGTCCATGTTTCTTTAAAAAACACTTTTTTAGCGATCGTGTCTTCTCTCATATAGCCCTGAAGTTGTTTATTAGAATAATTTAAACCAAAGCCTTGTAATTCATACACCTTTTTATAAATACCTGAAAATAAAGTGATCGTATCTATTGCTACTAAAGGATAATAATAAAAATTGGTTGCGGTTGTTTGCTGCCCTGGTGCAATTACAGGTATATAACAATTAAAATGCTGCCAGGTTGTAGTATCTGAAGCCAACATTTTATTATAGCTGCTTTGAGACGAACCATTAAAACTTAAAAGAGCTATAAAGAATACAATGATCACATTTTTCATAAACTAAATATATGAAAATTTTGGCAAAAAATATTAAAACAATAAAGCTATAATTTGTAGCAAGACACAGCTATAATTAAAATTACCTTTATAGCATGAATGACAATTTAAACCCCGACGGTGAAAACCTTAATACAACCGATAAGGATATTGAGCGTGCTTTACGTCCGATCGCTTTTGAGGATTTTACCGGGCAGGAAAGTGTTATTGATAATCTTAGAGTGTTTGTTGCTGCAGCCAAACAACGTAACGAAGCTTTAGACCATGTTTTATTGCATGGCCCTCCGGGTTTAGGTAAAACCACTTTAGCGCATATTATTTCAAACGATCTGGGTGTAAATTTAAGAGTAACCAGTGGGCCGGTATTAGATAAGCCGGGCGATTTGGCAGGTTTACTGACCAATTTAGAGCCCTTTGATGTTTTGTTTATTGATGAAATTCATCGTTTGAGTCCGATAGTAGAAGAGTATTTATATTCTGCCATGGAAGATTATAAAATTGATATTATGATCGATAGCGGACCGAACGCAAGAACAGTTCAAATAAAATTAAATCCATTCACCTTAATTGGTGCAACTACACGAAGTGGTTTATTAACTTCTCCTTTACGCGCACGTTTTGGAATTAATAGCCGTTTAAATTATTACGATAGCAAGGTTTTAACAGGCATTGTTCAACGAAGTTCAGATATATTAAATGTTACTATTAAAGACGAAGCGGCTTATGAAGTTGCCAGAAGGAGTAGAGGAACCCCGCGTATTGCAAATGCTTTATTAAGAAGGGTGAGAGATTTTGCACAGATTAAAGGTAATGGCATGATTGATCTTGAAATGGCAACCTATTCATTAAAAGCATTAAACGTAGATAAAAATGGCTTAGATGAAATGGATCTTCGCATATTGCTCTGCATCATTGAGAAATTTAAAGGTGGTCCGGTTGGTATTAATACTATTAGCACGGCAGTGGGCGAAGAACCCGGTACCATTGAAGAGGTTTACGAACCATTTTTAGTGCAAGAAGGTTATTTAACACGCACGCCACGTGGTAGGGAAGCTACTGAAAAAGCTTACAAACACCTTGGTAAAAGCACTTGGAAAAAGGACGGCGGCTTATTTGATGTTTAATAAGACTTATTTACCATTTTCACCTTAGTCTTATTGCCTAAACTTTATCTCCGAAAAAGTTCTATTTTTACGCCACAAAACACATTAGGCAAGAGCCTTTAATGATGCAACGAAACTTAGGCTTAGATATTCTTAGAACTTTTTCCATTTCCATGGTATTGTTTCATCACAGTGGCATTACCATCCCGCAATTAGTTCGCCCGGGATTAGGAAGTTTAGGGGTAGAGTTCTTTTTTGTGTTAAGTGGATTCTTAATTGGTAATATTCTTTTAAATCAGTTACAAAAAGATAATTCCTTAAAAAGCATTAAAACATTTTGGTTTAGGCGTTGGTTAAGGATCCTACCGGCGTATTACTTTATGATATTGTTTAAGTTTGTTTTTATCGACCATTCAATTGGCACAAACATTATCTATTACCTGCTTTTTTTGCAGAATAATTTTTTTGGTATAGATTTTTACGATGTAACCTGGAGTTTGGTTTTAGAAGAATGGTTTTACATTATGTTACCTTTCTTTTTAACTGTTTTTTTAAAATTAAAAGGTGCCAAATTAAAAACCGGAATTCTCTACTTTATCTTATTTATTATTTTAGAACATATATTAAGGTTCATTTATGTTCAACTAAAAGGCGGAAGTTTCTCTGCTATTAACGGCAATGTTATTTTAAGATTTGATTCATTTATGGTAGGCGTTATTTTAGCTTACTTAAAAATTAATTACGAAAGCATATTCAAAAAGCTTAATAATAAATTGATCTTTTTAAGTGCTTTTATTATCATGGTCAGCTACTTATACCTCCTAAACTCAACTGAAAATCCAATCCAATATTTTGACAATTCTACCTTATTAAAAGTATTTCATTACTCAATACTATCCGGTTTAATTGGTTTAATGATACCTGTTTTTTTTCATTTAAACTTAACCGGTCTCAACCAAACCATTCAAAAACTATTAACTTTTGTTTTTACAAATGTTAGTAAATTAACCTATTCTCTTTATTTGGTGCATCCCTTATTTTATTTTGTAATTCATACATTTGACCCTAATTACAGCAAATTGGTTTTCTTTCTGTTAACCATAGTTTCTGCAATTGCATTATATTTTTTAGTTGAAAAACCATTTTTAAAATTACGTGATAAAAAAATAAAAGAATAAACCATGTTTCATTTTTTACTTAGAACCATACCGCGCCCGATATTGATCCAGTTCAGTTTAATATTCAGCAAAATTGCTCCTTTTGTTTATTATGGCAATCGCTACGAAGATCCAATAAGCGGAAAAACCTATCGCAAATTTTTACCTTACGGCTACGGTGGTAAAGCAAAACGTAAAAATGTATTATGTCCGGGTAGCTTATCATTAGAGCGCCACAGATTGTTATGGTTATATCTAAAAGAAAAAACAGATTTTTTTACCAAGCAACATAATATGCTGCACATTGCACCCGAGCAATGTTTTTATAAATTATTCAAAGCGCAAAAAAATTTAAAATATACTACGGGTGATTATAATAGTCCGATCGCAGACATACATTTTGATTTGCACCATGCGCC
The DNA here is from genome assembly GCA_022842625.1 of Bacteroidia bacterium. Lineage (GTDB taxonomy): Bacteria > Bacteroidota > Bacteroidia > B-17B0 > Aurantibacillaceae > Aurantibacillus. The sequence goes on from JALHPG010000013.1 coordinate 39,559, forward strand.
ATTTGAAGATAACACCTATGATGTGATATTTTGTAATCACGTATTAGAACACGTAGAAGATGCCGACCAATGTATGCGTGAATTATACAGAATAATGAAACCGGGAGGTTGGGGAATTTTTCAGGTGCCATTAGATACTACAAGAGCAACTACATACGAAGACAAAAATATTACCAGTGAGGCAGACAGAGAGCTACATTTTTGGCAGAAAGATCATGTGCGTTTATTTGGATTAGATTATAAAGACAAATTAGCAGCAGCAGGCTTTACTGTTAAAGCAGATGATTTTGTAAATACACTTTCGCCTGAATTAGTTGACAGATATCGTTTACCTGCAGGCGAGCTGATTTATTTTTGTAGTAAAGTGTAATAAAAATTCAAAAACAAAAAAGCCGAATATGTTTAAAGATATTCGGCTTTTTTAATAAAGTGAATTATTAATGACTAACGATCATTTCAATTTTTTTAGATTTACTTCCTGAAGTTACATCAACAAAATATAAACCGTTTTTAAGATCGGTTGTGTTAATTGAAACTGTATTTTCTCCTTTTTCAAGTTGTTTTTCAATTGATGAAAGAACTAATTTACCTTGAAGATCATAAACTTTTACAACTGCTTTTTCAGTAGTTTCAGTTACGATTTTTACAGTAGCTAAATCTTTTGTTGGATTTGGATATAAACTAACAAATTCTAAAGTAGCATTTAATGAATTTATTCCGGTTGTAACTACTGCATTTCCTTCAACTTTAAAATCATACCATGTTTCAGTAAAATCTGTATTAACAATTTGAATATTAGCAGTGCGAGTACCAGCAGCTAAAGGTGCAAATTGCACAGTAATTGTTTGTGAAGCTGCAGGTGCAATGTTCCATGGATAAGCAGGAGCACCTATAAGAGTAAACTCACTTGCGTTAGCACCTGTAAAACCAATTTGTGTTACAGCTAAAGTACCGGTACCTGTATTTTGAATAACGTAAGTTTTAGTTTGTGGAAAACCAATACCAACAGTTCCGAAATTTGTATTATCTAATGTAGAAGTAGCAACAGCACCATCAATGATGTTATTAGCGTTTCCTTGAAGGTTAATTTCAGGATTAGATGTTGCAGTAGTTGGATTATACATCGCTAAAATTTGTCCACCTTCAACAACCGGAGCCGGAATAGAATAGTGTGCCTGATCAACAAATAAAAACATACCGGCACCTAAAATAGATTGAGCATCAAATATTCCTGATGACTCTTCATCTTGCGTTAAAAATGCTGAACCACCTGTAATAAAACGGTTAGGATCGTGTTGTGCTATTTGAGTTAAATTATCTGTTGCAATTGTATATTGCCAAATTTTACCATTGTGCGCTTGATTTCCAACATCTTCTTGGATCATGATATGACCCGAATTATCAATGCCAATATTATCCATCATAACCGCACCTTCAGTTCCGTCTAATACTGCTGTAATAGTTCCACCTAATTCAGGAGTGTTGATATTTGTAAATCTTAAACGGTATAAACGACTTGGTGATGTGAAATTATTTGTAGTTGCAAAATAAAAATCTCTAGGATTCATTGGATCCCAAACACCATCTTCCGGACGTAAAAATTGAGTAACACCAGAGTTTGTGCTCATGGCTTGAATAGAAGCGCCGCTAATTGCAGATACGTTGCCTAGATCAACTAAAGAGAAAGTTGTGTTTGCAGCAGGAAAGCTTGCACTAACTTCAAGAGCTAAACCTGCAACAGCAACACCATATAATTTACCATTTGTTAAACCTGCTTTATCAATTTCTGTTCCTGTATTTGTTTTAGTTCCTATATACATATAAACTTGTCCAGGAGTTGCATCATCTGTAGTTGCAACAATTGTTTTATCTTGTGAGTAGGGATTTGCCATAACGTTTTCGAAAGAGCATTTTCCTACACGAGGTAATTCCCAAGATGTACCGCTGTTTGGTCCGCTAGCAATATGTGCAAATGCGCGACCTTCAGCACCAGCTTCTTCACCACACATAAATAATTTCTCTGAAGTTCCGTTACCGGTAAATGCATTCCAAAATGCAGATTGAGTAGGAAGGTCTGCTGAACAAAAACGGTTAAATGCCGCTAAGGTTGATGAGTTAGTTGCACTATAATTTGTATAACTAGTACCATTCCAAATATTTACATTTTGAATAAGATCAGTACCACTTACAACTGCTAATGTAGATTTGTTAATTACCCATTTCGAAACAAAGGCTCCGATAGAACCATGTGCATGCGTCGATCCAGAGGCATTGTTCATTTCATGTGCAATTAACATAGAAAATGTACCGTTTCCATTATCCCATGCACCGGCGCCATCCATTATACCAGCTAATGTATAATTTCCAACCGATTGCGTTGCAGTAAAAATTGAAGTAATCGTTGAGTTTGCAACTGTTGGGTTAAGCCAAGGCGTTTGTGAGCTGCTTGGCCCTGTTATAGATGTTTGTGCTAACGTAGTGCCGGCAGTTAACATGCCTAATAATAAAGTTTGTAAAGTGTTTTTCATTTTAAATATGATTTTAATTTGTTCAAGGCAAAATTACTTTGTGTAGATAGCACAAATCATTATCAATAGTTGATTGAATTATTAAATTAAACCTGAATTATATTCGAATTTATTAACCCTTAACGTTGGTTTAACAATTAAGATAATTTGAGTTAGTGTTGTTGCAGATAAAATATTTAAGGTAAATAAGTACCTTATTGATCGGAAAACTAGGTTTTATAGATAACCTTTTCATTAAATTGTTCAGCTTGTTTTTCTTCCAGCATAAAATCTTTAACAGCCATTACCATAGCTTTATTTGAAGTAAATAACTCGCGATTAAAATTTATTACTGTTGTAAAATCCAAGTCTTCAATTGGATCATTTTGGGCTTTCTTATAAAAATTATTTAAGGTAGCGCTATAATTATTTTGTATATCATCAAAAATATTATGCAGTTTTCCAAAACTTGCATTTTTTTCTTTTGTGAGCAATAAACTCAATTTATGATATAGCTCTTCTGTCTCTTTTTTGTTATGAAGGAAAAATTCGTATTTAATATCTTTGGATGAGCGTTGTAAATTAAGAATATTACTTTCAATATCTGTAATACTTTTAACAGAGTGCATTGAACTCCTAACAGCAGAGATCAATTGGTTTAATTCAGCCTCATGGTCACCATCTAATTTTGATCGTAAACTCAAATAAAACGCCTGTAACTCACCTTGCATATGTTTTAAGTAAAGGTATTTTTCTTCGTCTGTTTTAGAAAAGAATTTTCTTTTTAAATTGATGGGTGCAAATTTTGAATCCGAATCAAGCAATTCAGTATCCACTCCAAATAAAGTTAAGTTAAAGGACATTGAGTTATGAATAAAATACTCAGTATCCTTCCTAAACAAGTCTAGTGCAGTTTCGGGTTCATCAATATTCGCATTGGTAATAAATGCACAAACCGATGCATCTATATCAGTATAAAACTTTTCTAAAAATTTAGCAAACGGATCAAGAAATGGAAGAAAAATAATAATGGCAATTAAATTAATAAGACTCGAAAATGTGACTAACCCAATAAGAGGATTATCAATATTAAAAACATCTGTAATTAGCAATAAAATAGGTTTAAGAAAAACGAAAGCCAAAACAGTTAAAAAAATATTAAAAAATAAATTACCTAAAACCACTCGTTTTTTTGAAGCAGTTCCGCCCAAAGCGGTTATTAGAATTTTTATTGTTGTACCGGTTTCTGATCCCAACACAATAGCAGCGGCCGCATTAAAATCAATCACTCCGACATGAAGCGCACTTAACGTTAATGCCATGGTTACAGAACTTGATTGTACAAGTAAAGTGATCAAAAATCCAATTACAAGGAAAAATAGAGGTGAAAATCCAATGTATTTAGAAAAATCAAATGCACTTACTTGGGCTTCCATAGAGGTTTTCATAAACGAGAGGCCAATGAACAGTAAGCCAAAGCCAAGCAAAAAATAGGAAAGATATTTGATCGATTTACGTTTATTAAATACTATCAAAAGTAAGCCCCCCACAAAAACTGCCGGGTAGGAAATAACCTCAATGTTCATTTCAAAACCAACTGTTGCCACGAGCCAACTAGCAATAGTAGTTCCAAGATTTGCCCCTAAAATAATTGCAAAAGCATTTTTCATGGTAAAAACACCTGCTCCCACAAATGCCACAACCATTAAGGTAACCATTGAGCTGCTTTGAAGAACTGCGGTAACAATGGCTCCGCCGGAAACAGCTCCAATGTTATTTTTAGCTATGCGTTGAAGAAAGATCTTAAAATTACGCCCCGATAGATTTTTTAATGCCTCTTCTATCAGATACATTGCAAAAAGAAACAAACCAATACCGGCAGCAAGTTTAAAAACACTATTAAGAATATCCATTGTTATAAAGGTCAGCTAAAATTATGACTTAATTTCGCATTATAAAATGATAAAAAGCATGTTTAAATTCTGGTCATTTCATTTATAATTTCTATATGCTTTGGAAACAATTTTACCAACACTTCTTTTGTACCTAATTCAAAATCGTTAAAATCAAATCCCGGAGCTACGGTACAACCGACTAAAGAAAAATTACCGCCACTTTTAACCCTTGAGCCAAACCAAGTATTGGCTTTTACGGTGTACTGAAAAATTTCACCTTCTACTAAATTATTTCCAACAGCAGTTGCAGTTAAAACACCATTTTCATCAATTTCAATTACTTCTAATGCATCGCCATAATAAAAATGCCAGGTCTCGTCGCTTTTAATTTTATGTAAGGCCGAAAAATTATTTTTTTCGATCAAGAAATAAATTGCCGTAGCAATGTTTCTATCTCCCGAAAAACCTTCCGGTAAAGCTTTTTGAGGAATTATATCATTCGAACGATAAACTTCCTTAAAATAACCACCTTCCGGATGTGGTTCTAATTTTAATTTCTTAACTAACAAGTCTACATTCATTTTTGAAGGTGTTTAAAAATTGATATTCCTATATGATCTATATTATTACTTGAATTTGACAAAACTACAACGGCACATTTTTTTTCTTTAATAAAACCACAAAAACTACTGTATCCAAATGTGCCGCCATTATGCCAAATAAGCTCATTACCATATTTTGTTTTTATGATATGCCAGGCCAATGCTACATTATTTCCATTATTAAAAGTTGAGCGATGAGCTAATTTCAAAGCAGCATCCTCTTCATTCATATTTAAGCGCAAATAGTTAAGCATATCGTTGGTAGAAGACTTTATGCCACCAGCCGAAACAAATACTCCCAGATCCCAATGTGGTGTTAATACACCTGCCGAATTGTAACCATCCGTTAAAAACATTAATTGCTCTTGGCTAACATTTACCAGTGTGGAATTCATTTTATTAGGTAAACATATTTTTTTCTTAATAATTTCCTCAAAAGGCAAATTGTAAACTTTCTCTAATATCATTCCAAGTAAGGCCATTCCAAAATTTGAATACTCGCAAACATCACCAGGTTCGTGATCTAGCCTAACCGTTTTTAAAAATTCAAAAGCCATATTTTTTGTGTAATTTTTGTATGGATTTAATAGGTTAAAGTCCTGTTGATCTTTTAAGTTATCCGGCAACCTCGGTAAGCCGCTTGTATGGTTTGCTAAATGTTTAATTTGAATGAACAGCTTATTCATTTCCAAATTTGAATACTGCTCGGGAAGGTATTTTCGAATATCGTCCTCCAGCTTTATTTTGCCTTCCAAAACGGCATAAGCTAAAACAATCCCACAAAAGGTTTTACTGATTGAACCTATCTCATAGATCGAATTTTTCTCAGGCAATACTTTATTATCCCTTTTAGTTTCACCATAATTATAAAAATAACTAACACTATCCTTAATAATCCCAATACTTAAACCACAATTTTGCGGACTCTGCATGAAATCAACCACCGTTCTATCTACCAAAGAATCTAAACCTGTTATCATTTTATTGTCTGTTAAATAGCTCAATCGCTTGCGTGGCAAGGAGTCGTGAATAGTTTGTGCTATTACTTGGCAATGATAAAAGACAGTTAAAAACAATATTAGTTTTACAGTTCTCATACTAGTTTTAAGGAAGATAAATTACAATTAGTTTTGTATTCAAAGCAATAATAATTATAACCAATAATGCATTTAATGAGCTGTTTAGCGTTAATAACTAAGGTGATTAGTTGTTTTTATGTTACTTAATAAACCTTTATATTTAAGATTTAAATGAAGAGAACATTAATTATACTGATAGTCTGTTTGTCATTGTCCGGTTTTTCTCAAAAAGAAGGCCAAGAGAATGCACTTTTTACAATTAGGGGTAATATTGGTATTCCCAGAGTAATTAGTAGTCAAATGTTTCGTACAGCCTTTGCTGGGCTTTATGAAGGTAACTTATCGCTAAACATTAAATTATTTGGTAATTTTTTTGTCGGTGTCGGTTATCAAAATACCCAGTTTCAGAACAATAAATTTTTAAAATTTCAATATTTTAATGCCAGCATTCCTTACAATACGCGCTTAATGTGTCATGGTACTTTTGTTAAATTAGGCTACGATAAATTTTTCTCAGATAAAGGTTATGCTTCATTCAACTTAAATTCGGGTTTAATGCTTAATAATTATTTTAATGTTAATGCCGATACAAGCAATGCCAATAAGCCTTTTGTTATAAAAGATTTTTCTGCCCCTTATGTTCAACCAGAAGTTTCATTAAATTTTATTGTAGAGAAGCATTTAAGTTTTTCCTTAATGTTAAGTTACACTACCTTGTTTTATAAATTTGATCCAAAGGCACCACGTTTTGCCCAATTTCAGGAAATAAAATCCTCATCCAATAACTATTTTATGGGATGGATGAACATAGGATTTGGATTTCATATTTTACTAGATAAAAAAACTAAAGAATAAATTACAGAATGATGATTACAGCTGAAATGCCCGTTAAATTTGATCGTAAGAAGCATAAAGATTCGACTTTATTAGAGCTTTATGTAAATATTTTAAAACCCCGCATGATAGAAGAAAAAATGTTATTACTTCTTCGTCAAGGAAAAATCTCCAAATGGTTTAGTGGCATTGGTCAGGAAGCCATTTCTGTTGGCGTAGCTTCTGCATTAGAAAAAGATGAATACATTTTACCAATGCACCGTAATCTTGGTATTTTTACTACTCGTCAAATCCCATTAAACCGTTTATTCTCGCAATTTCAAGGTAAACCCGGTGGCTTTACACAAGGCCGCGACCGTTCGTTTCACTTTGGAACAACCGAATTTAAAATTGTTGGCATGATCTCACATCTTGGTCCGCAAATGGGTGTGGCAGATGGAATTGCGTTAGCTAATAAATTAAGACAAGATAAAAAAGTAACCGTTGTTTTTAGTGGTGATGGTGGTGCGAGTGAAGGTGATTTTCATGAAAGTATTAATACTGCAGCTGTTTGGGATTTACCCGTAATTTTTGTTGTTGAGAATAATGGCTACGGATTAAGTACACCAAGTAACGAACAATTTAGATGTAAATCATTTGCCGATAAAGCCATTGGTTACGGGATTGAAGGTGTTACGGTTGATGGAAACAATGTTTTAAAAGTTTACGAAACAGTTAAAAATTTAGCCGAAAGCATGAGAGAAAATCCTCGTCCGGTTTTATTAGAATGTGTTACCTTTCGCATGCGCGGGCACGAAGAAGCCAGTGGTACAAAATATGTTCCAAAAGAATTATTTGAAGTTTGGGGAAGAAAAGATCCCGTTAATACATTTGAGAAATTTTTAATTAATGAAGGTGTTTTAACAGAAGAATTAATTGAAAAAACCAGAGCGGATATTAAACACGAGATCGAAGCGGGTTTAGAAGTTGCCTTTGCTGAACAAAATCCAAAACCTGATACAGAGAAGGAATTAAGAGAGTTATTTAAACCGTTTACTGTTTCTGATACCACACCAACAAATGGTTCTAAAACTAATATGCGTTTAATTGATGCCATTAGTAACGGTATGAAATTAGCGATGCAAAAACATGCTAATTTAGTTTTAATGGGACAAGACATTGCAGATTACGGCGGTGTTTTTAAGATCACGGATGGTTTTGTTGAAGAGTTTGGAAAAGGAAGAGTTAGAAATACACCTTTATGTGAAAGCGCTATTTTAGGCGCAGGTTTTGGTTTATCCATTAACGGTCATAAAGCAATGGTTGAAATGCAATTTGCAGATTTTGTTACCGAAGGCATGACCCAAATAATTAATAACCTTGCAAAAAGTCATTACCGCTGGGGACAAAATGCCGATGTGGTTGTTCGTATGCCAACAGGCGCGGGTGTTGCAGCAGGACCATTTCACAGTCAGAGTAACGAAGCCTGGTTCTTTAAAACACCGGGATTAAAAATTGCCTACCCTGCATTTCCGAGTGATGCAAAAGGATTATTATTAACCGCATTTGATGATCCAAATCCGGTAATGTATTTTGAACACAAAGGTTTATATAGAAGTATAAGCGAAGATGTACCTGATGGACATTATACTATTCCATTTGGAAAGGCAAGATTGGTTAGTGAAGGAAATGATCTAACTATTGTTACTTATGGTTTAGGGGTACATTGGGCAATTGAAGCCTTAGGTGAAAATACTGATCTAAGTGCAGATCTTATTGACTTAAGAACATTAGCACCATTAGATGTTGAAGCAATTTATGCTTCCGTTAAAAAAACAGGAAGAGTAATTGTCATGCATGAAGATACTTTAACCGGTGGAATTGCAGGAGAGATCGCTTCGTTGATAACAGAAAATTGTTTTGACTATTTAGATGCGCCTGTAATGCGTGAAGGTAGTTTAGATACTCCGGTACCAATGAATGTAGACCTTGAACATAATTTTTTACCAAAAGAAAGATTCAAGGAAAAGTTAATAAAACTTTGGAAATATTAACACCGATAACACCTGTCAGGTTTTAAAAACCTGACAGGTGTTTCTGCAATTTATCATGCAAATAATTGAACCATTAAAGCACGGAAAATTTTACCATATTTATAATCGTGGTATTAATGGTGATAAATTGTTTTATGAAGACGATAATTACAATTACTTTTTAAAATTATACAATTCGCATATAGATGTAATTGCCGATACTTATGGCTATTGTTTGATGAAAAATCATTTTCATTTTTTAATCAGAATAAAAGAAGAGAATGAAGTATTGACAAGTCCAATAAAAGCACCAC